>NZ_JACSOE010000032.1:0-45932 GCF_014349115.1 Alteromonas sp. BZK5
GTTAAACCATTTAACTTTGCCAACCGCCATACTTCGACTTCCTCTTAATCCTTGAACTCACGAGTATATGCCCCCATTATAGATCCGGAGACACGGTGGAAAGAGTATTGATTGTAGCTGCTACGCAGTAAGTTATGTCGTAGCTAACGTGCAATACTCAAAACCACTATACAAAATGTAGATTTTTTAATCATATTATGTCAAGGGCAAATGTGAATAAATTTATCCAAAAGTTTGTACACATATGTGCCATTAAACCACTATTATTAAGTTATGAGTAAAGACAACGCTATTAGTATCGAAAAGGAAAAACAGAAAGACGCGCAGCGACAGAAGCCGCAGCCGCCTCCCATGTATAAAGTGTTGTTGAACAATGACGACTATACACCGATGGATTTTGTCATTGAGGTACTCATGCAGTTTTTCAATATGGACGCTGAGAAAGCCAACCAACTTATGCTGACCGTTCATTATCAAGGAAAAGCCGTGTGTGGCATTTTTACTGCTGAGATAGCAGAGACAAAAGTGATGCAGGTTAATCAGTACGCACGCAAACATCAGCACCCGCTGATGTGCACGATGGAGCAGGCATAAGGTTTTTTGTAGAGGGCGAGCAATATGTTAAATAAAGAATTAGAACAAACGTTAAATAACGCGTTTGTATTTGCCAGAGAGCATCGTCATGAGTTTATGACGGTTGAGCACTTGTTGTTGGCATTGCTTGATAACTCAGCTGCTCGCGATGCGCTCAAAGCATGTGGTGCCGATATTGAGGCAATTAAAAGCGAACTGTTAGCTTTTGTTAAAGATACTACGCCTCTCATTTTAGATGACCAGTTAAACGAACGCGAAACTCAGCCCACGCTCGGTTTCCAGCGCGTGCTGCAGCGTGCGGTATTCCACGTTCAGTCGTCTGGTAAGGACGAAGTTACTGGCGCCAACGTACTTGTTGCTATATTCAGCGAGCAAGAGTCTCAGGCCGTTTATATTCTCAAGAAGGCGGATGTAACGCGCTTGGATGTGGTGAACTTCATTAGCCATGGTGTAAGCAAAGCGGATGATGATGAGCCCGTAAACCCCGAAGCGTCGGAAGAGGCTGAAGCAGGCGAAGAAGGTGGCTCAGCATTAAGCAAATACGCAACTGACCTGAATCGTCACGCGAAAGACGGCAAAATAGACCCGTTGATTGGCCGCGATTCGGAAGTAGAGCGCACTATTCAAATTCTATGTCGTCGTCGCAAAAACAACCCGCTGCTAGTAGGTGAAGCGGGCGTAGGTAAAACGGCGATCGCAGAAGGTCTTGCATACAGAATCGTTAACGAAGACGTGCCTGATGTTATTGCTGAAAGTACCGTTTACTCACTGGATTTAGGTGGCCTTCTTGCTGGTACCAAATACCGTGGTGACTTTGAGAAGCGTTTGAAAGCAATTCTGAAAGAGCTTGGCAAAGACAAGAACGCCATTTTGTTTATTGATGAAATCCATACCATTATTGGTGCTGGCGCTGCGTCGGGCGGTGTAATGGATGCGTCAAATTTACTTAAACCTAAGCTATCAAGCGGTGAACTACGCTGTATCGGCTCAACCACATATCAAGAATATCAAGGTATTTTTGAAAAAGACCGCGCCCTTGCACGTCGTTTCCAGAAAGTTGACGTTACTGAACCTAGCGTCAGCGATACCACAAAGATACTGCTTGGCCTTAAGAGTCGCTACGAAGAGCACCACAATGTGCGTTTCACACAAAAAGCGATTCAAGCTGCGGCGGAATTGTCGGCTAAATACATCAACGAGCGTCACCTTCCAGATAAAGCCATTGATGTAATGGATGAGGCGGGTGCAAGCCAACGTCTGTTGCCGCCTTCTAAGCGCAAAAAAACGATAGGTGTGGGCGATATTGAGCAAATTATTGCAAAAATGGCGCGTATCCCTGAGAAGTCTGTATCGGCTTCTGACAAAGAGGTGCTTAAGAACCTTGGCCGCAACCTTAAAATGGTCGTGTTTGGTCAGGATAAGGCTATAGAGACGCTTAATGACGCTATATTGCTATCACGTTCTGGACTTGGAGCTGAAGCAAAACCAATTGGTAGCTTCTTATTCGCCGGTCCAACTGGTGTTGGTAAAACAGAAGTAACCCAACAGCTGGCTAAAATCATGGGTGTTGAGCTTGTACGTTTTGATATGTCTGAGTACATGGAACGTCATGCAGTTAGCCGCCTCATTGGTGCGCCTCCTGGTTACGTTGGTTTTGATCAAGGCGGTCTGTTAACAGATGCGGTAATCAAAAACCCGTACTCAGTAGTGCTGTTAGATGAAATTGAGAAAGCGCATAGCGATATCTACAATATTCTTCTTCAGGTTATGGACCACGGTACGCTGACTGATAACAATGGACGTAAGGTTGATTTTAGAAACGTAGTGTTAGTGATGACCACCAACGCAGGTGTTCAAGAAACGGTACGTAAATCTATTGGCTTTAAGCAGCAAGATCACAGTCACGATGCGATGTCTGAAATCAATAAGGTGTTTACACCTGAATTCAGAAACCGCCTGGACGGTATTATTTGGTTTAACCATCTTGATCCTGAAATCATCTTGCAGGTGGTAGACAAGTTCATTATTGAGCTTCAGGCACAGCTTGACGTTAAAGGCGTGTCGCTAGAGGTCACCAGTGCAGCCCGCGCTTACATGGCTGAGAAAGGCTATGATAAGGCAATGGGTGCACGTCCTATGGCGCGCGTCATTAAAGATGACCTGAAGAAAGAGTTAGCGAACGAGCTATTGTTTGGCGAGTTATCTAAAGGCGGAAACGTTAAAGTAGACTGCGTTGATGACAAACTTACCTTTGAGTACACAGGTGTAGGTGCAACGTCTGAAGAAGCAGAGCCAACCTAATGTAATAAAGCATGTAGCGCTAGGTAGAAAGACTAATGTCGTCTATCAAGCGCTAAATCTTCGTTATTAACTTTGTTTTTAGCGATAGTGCTTCGAGGATGAAATAGGTAAAACCCAGATACGAAAAAGCCCGATCTTAATCGGGCTTTTTTTATGCGTTACCGCTTAAATGGCTCATTATCTTGCGCGATAAACGATACGACCTTTGGTCAAATCGTAAGGAGTCATCTCAACGGTGACCTTATCGCCAGTAAGAATACGGATATAGTTCTTACGCATTTTACCAGAGATGTGTGCAGTCACTACGTGACCGTTTTCTAGTTCAACGCGGAACATAGTGTTAGGTAGCGTGTCTAACACAGTACCTTCCATTTCAATACAATCTTCTTTTGCCATGTAAAGCAGTTACCTCAGTAATTCAAAATTTTTGCCGCGCAGACCTTACCCAATCTTGGGTTCGGTGTAAAGCAATTAAGTGGGTATTTTACTATTTTTGCTAAATAGATGCCATTCATTGTCACTAAACTGCTCAAATGGCAAAAATTTGTGTTTATAAGACATTTTTTGACAACCCTCTACGTAATAGCCCAAATAAACATAGTGGTGGCCTAAACGCCTCGCTTCCTCAATTTGCATGAGTATCATCCATGTACCTAAAGATGCAGAGCTATACTCAGGGTCGAAAAACGTGTAGAGCGCAGAGAGTGCACCCATATGTTCGTTAGCATCGACGACGTCAGTGACAGCCACTGCAATGAGCTTGTCGCCATCATAGGCCTCTAGGTAATGGGTTGTCATCCAATCACACAAAACGAAATTTTCGAACTGGGTTCGTGACGGCGGATACATACTACCGTCGGCATGTCGCTCCGTAATGTAGCGTTCATACAACGGGTAGTATGTGCTTTTAGTTTCACTAACTAGCTGAACGCGAAACCCTTGGTTGGCCTTTAACAGCCTTTTTTGACTGCGAGAGGGGGTATAAGCATTCACCGGAATTCGCACCGACTTACATGCCTTGCAGGCTGGGCAGTGTGGACGGTAAATTTGTTCACCGCTTCGTCGAAATCCCACTTGAATAAGTTGCGAGTATCGCCACGCCTGAAAATCATTGTTTTCGGCGTATACTAATAATTGCTCTTGCTCATCGGGCAAATAGCTACATGAAAATGATTGGGTTATACCAAACTTCACGGAGTAATCACTCTTGGCTTCCAACGATTAAGGTAGTCTTCTGACAGCCTACCGTCTTCAGTTAAAGTGTGGTTGTTGTTTTCCAGTTTTTCAATAAAGTTTTCACGGGATAACACGTTCGCACCAAGGGATGCCAAATGATCGGTAGGAAGCTGGCAATCAATAAAGGCCATATCGTGAGACTTCATGTGCTCAACCAACGCCATCATAGCAAGTTTTGACGTATTACTTTCCCGGTGAAACATCGATTCACCGCAATATACCTTGCCAATTCCAACGCCATATAGTCCACCCACCAATGTTTCGCCGTCCCAAACTTCCACAGAGTGTGCTAAACCCAGACCATTGAGCTGCCGGTAAGCCCCAATCATGTCATCGGTAATCCATGTTTCGCTATTGAGTTCACCTGTGTTTGGGTTTTTACGAGGGGTTGATGAACAGGCTTCAATTACTCGGTCGAACGCATAATTTAACGTTACCGTGTATTTTTGTTTTCGAGCAAGCTTCTTAAGGCTTTTCGATGCGACAAAATTGTCGAGTTCAATAATGGCTCTGGGGTCGGGTGACCACCACAACAGCGGTTCGTCATCACTGAACCAAGGGAAAATGCCCTGTGAGTAGGCAGAAAATAAACGTGCAGGGCTGAGGTCGCCACCAAATGCTAGCAGGCCGTTAGGTTCGTCTAATGCAGTGTCGACTGGAGGGAAGGGCGCGCCTTCTTCGATGTAATGTAACGCTATCATAATCGGGCCAGAAAAAAGCCCCACTGAACAGCAGGGCTTGGGAAACAGTATTAACCTTGTTCAGGCATCGTACCGTCTAAGTATTTTTCAGCATCTAACGCCGCCATACATCCTGTACCTGCTGATGTAATGGCCTGACGATAAATATGATCGCTCACGTCACCTGCAGCAAACACACCTTCAACGCTTGTTTGCGTCGCATTGCCGTTTGTACCGCTGTTTACAACGATATAGCCATCTTTCATTTCAAGCTGCCCATCAAAGATATCGGTATTCGGTTTGTGACCGATAGCAACGAATAGACCCATAACATCAAGCTCTTCAGTGGCATCACTGTTCGTATCTTTAATACGGACTTTGGTTACACCCATTTCGTCACCGAGCACTTCATCTAGTGTACGGTTTAAGTGCAATACCACGTTACCGTTCTCTGCTTTATCACGAAGGCGTTGCTCAAGAATTTTTTCACTTCTAAAGCTATCTCTTCTGTGAATAACGTGTACTTCTGATGCAATGTTTGAAAGGTAAAGCGCCTCTTCAACAGCGGTGTTACCACCACCAATTACCGCTACTTTTTGATTGCGGTAGAAGAAACCGTCACAGGTTGCACAAGCAGATACACCTTTACCCATAAACGCTTGCTCTGATTCAAGACCAAGGTATTTAGCTGAAGCACCTGTAGCAATGATTAGTGCGTCACACGTATAAGTACCGCTATCTCCGTAAAGCGTGAAAGGGCGCTTCGAAAAGTCGGTCTTATTGATGTGATCGAAAATAATTTCAGTATCGAACTTTTCAGCATGCTTTTGCATACGAACCATTAGATCAGGACCAGTAAGGCCTTCAGGATCGCCCGGCCAGTTTTCTACTTCTGTCGTGGTAGTAAGCTGTCCGCCTTGTTGAATACCAGTTAACAGTACAGGTTTAAGGTTTGCACGTGCAGCATAAACCGCTGCTGAATAACCTGCAGGGCCTGAACCCAAGATAAGTAGACGGACGTGTCTGCTTTCTGCCATTTTCCTCTCCAAATAATTCACCCAATAGGGTTACTTATAAAATTTCTCTTAGAAAGCTAGGTAGGGGCGAAAATCTGTAAATCAAGCTCAACACCTAGTTACTTTTATTATAGTAATTTGCCAGCGCAATATCTGCAGGTCGTTATTCACTTGCTTTAACAAAAGTAACAACAAAGCCATGCAGCACAATGTTTAGGCTTAAGCGCTATATGATGCCTTTAAGCGAGAAAAATGTCACTTAAAGATAGATTGAACTTATACCTTTTAATTATTAACGTAGGGGGTATTAGTTACACAACACCGATCTTCACAGCAGACCAAAAGGCAGCCGCCACATCAACGAAACTTAATTAACTACAGTGCAATCGTATTTGATAAGATCGATGTTGATAGTTTATCGCTGTAATTACGTACTGATTTAGAAGAACCAGTTTGTATTAGCCAAAAAGCGGATTACAATTTAGTTATAACTATCGAATAATGACGTGAGTGATATCAGTATTAATGCTGATAGTAAGGTTTATCAAAGAGGTGAGGCATGTCTCAATCAATAATGACAATGTTGAAAAACGGTCAGCAGTACATGAAGACATGGCCTGTAAGAAAAGAACTCTATGCCTTTTTCCCAGAGTGTAGAGTTGTTGCAGCGACTAAGTTTGCAATTAAAACCATGCCGCCAGTGGCAATGGTTTCATGCGCGCTGCTCTATCAGAGTTTAGGCGCCGATTATCTACCTCAAACCATTACCATAGGTGCTTTCTTCTTAAGTCTGCCTATGCAAGGTTTGCTTTGGCTAGGACATCGCTCTGACCAATACCTTCCACCACAACTGAAAAGCTGGTACCAAGAAATCCACTCAAAAATGCGCTCGCAAGGTGTGGCTATGACCAATGCTAAATCAAAACCAAAATATAAAGAGCTAGCGCAACTTCTTAAGACAGCGTTTAACGATTTAGACAACGCATTTACTAAACACTGGTTTAATTAACAGCACGTATCCTGTAAATACCGCTCGCCAGACAGCGTCTTGGGTCAATTGGCTTTTAGGCTGCCAACGGCTGGTGCGCGAAGCAAGGCCTGACACTTCCTACATTTGTATTGTGCCCCTTTTAAAATATTATTGTGTCTGCGTGTACTTAGCGCATAATTGTCACAGTCACACACATAATGAAAAGTGCGGGCTACCCGTTTCACGTCAAATTGATGGGTAGCATTAGGCGTGCAGTTAAATACGCTGCGCATTACCGACTGCCATTCTTTGCCGTGGGGCTGAACTCTGCCAAACAGAACCCATACCAACAAATGGCTGACTTCGTGTGGTACCACGTCACTTAAAAAGGCATCGATATTATCTTTAAACAGAAGTGGGTGAAAATTCACGCGGTTTTGCTGTAAAAACGCAGTGCCCGCATTTTTCCCCGACCGTCTAAAAGTGATGGTAGGGCGCTTGAACGTTTGCTTGAAGTATTGCTCTGCTTGCTCATAGCAATAAAAAACAGCGTCGGTAATAACGCGACGCTGTTCTTGAGTTAAGTCATTTGAAGCGATGTTGCTGCCTCTGTCTTTTTACTGTTTCTACTTATTTACTGCGCGTAATTATTTAACGTCACAAGGTAAACATAGCACGTAGGTACCCTTAGGGTCGTTTAGTTGGTTTACTAAACTGAACTCTTTAAGTACGCGCTTAAATTCATTTACCAGTGCAGAGTCTGCATGGGCAAATTGCCATTTGCCCACAAACGTCATTGCCTGGCCAAAGAATTCCTTCCAGAAAATTTCCTGGGCACTCAGCGTACGTTGTACGTAGAACGTATCATAATTCTCTAGCTCGGCGAGCTCGGCCGCAGCAACTACAGCATCGTCAACCGTGCCAAGCTGGTCTACCAAGCCAAGTTCAATTGCATCTTCGCCAATCCACACGCGTCCTTGGGCAACACTATCCACTTCTTCTACCGACATACCACGAGCATTTGAAACCAACGACAAGAAGTTTCCGTAAGTGTTTTCAACGTTGCGCTGAAGAATCTGACCGAATTCTGGTGCTAGTGGACGCACAGTAGAGAAGCCTGCAAGCTCTGTAGAGCCCACACCGTCACTGTGAATACCTAAATAATCCAGTGAATTCTCGTAGGTCATAAACATACCAAACACGCCAATCGAGCCTGTAATTGTGCTAGGGCTTGCAATTATTCTATCGGTACTTGCTGCAATCCAATAACCGCCTGAAGCTGCATAGGTGCTCATGGAAGCAATAACGGGCTTACCTGCTTGTTGTAGCTGCAACACTTCCTGACGGATAATTTCAGAGGCGAATGCGCTGCCTCCAGGAGAATCAATCTGAAGAACCACTGCTTTTACGTTGTCATCAAGACGAGCCTTACGCAGAAGACGCGCAGTGCTGTCGCCACCTATAGTACCGGCTTTTTGATTACCGTCTAAGATGGTGCCCTTGGCAACTACAATCGCCACTTTATCCATGTCTGACTCGATAACTGGCATAGGCGGGTTAACAACTTTAAGATAGGTATTGAACGAAGTGAGGTTAACGCCGTGATTGTTTTCATCTTCACCGACTAACTCAGTAAGCTCCAATCTTACTTCTTCGCGGGTCTTCAATGCGTCTACCCAATTATTCTCAAGCGCATACTGTGCGAAATCGCCGCCTGCCGCTTCAAACTTTGCTAATAAACCTTCAAGGGTCTCGTCAAAGTTTGCTTCATCGATACCGCGAGCTGCTGCTACATCCGCTTTGTATTGCGCCCAGTAACCATCTAACCACTGTTTCTCCGCTTCTTTTGCTTCTTCAGACATATCATTTCGCATGATAGGCTCAACAGCAGATTTATAAGTACCAACCCTGAAGATATGCGTGGTTACTTTTAACTTTTCTAGCATGTCTTTAAAGTACATGCCATAACGGCCGTAGCCTTCAAACATTAACCCGCCCATTGGGTTCAGATAGATGCTATCAGCGTGTGCTGCCAAGTAATATTGGTCTTGGGAAAAGTAATCACCAATGGCATAAACGGGCTTTTCAGATTCTTTAAATGCGTCAATAGCATTAGCTACGGTGCGTAACTTGTCTAAACCACCGCCGGTAAGACCGTGAAGGTCAAGAACCAAAGCTTTAATACGGCGATCTTTTTGCGCATTTTCAAGCACTTTCACTACATCGCGTACCAGTACTTCTGGGTTTTCAGGTTCACTGCCTAGCGATTCTTGTAAGAACTGTTCGAAAGGATCAATGCTTTCTTTTTCTATAACTAGCTTGCCGTTAAGCGTAAGAAACAAAGCACTGTCTTTGTTTACGGTAAACTGTTCATCGTCCTGACCAGTTATTGCGATTATCAATCCAACAAAAATAACAATGAATATCAAATTAAAGAAAAGTTTGCGGGTGAAGTTAAGCACCGTCCACAAGCCAATAAACAAGGATTTAGTCCAATTTCCTTTGGCTGCCATTTTAATCACTACCTTTTTTTGAATTAACTAACCAGAGCAAGATAGATCAGGCATACCTTACTCACGTACTGCATTCTATTATGTTACCTAAATCGAGTAAGATCGCGAACTTAATTGTAATTTTTTGTGAGTGTCTTTGTTTTCGGCGACTTACGATGACTTTTATTCTGCGTTCTTTTTTTCGTCTTGTTCCAGCCACTTTCGAATGAGGGAGGCAATACGTTTGTGACTATCCTCGCTCATCGTCATAAGAAATTTTCCATTCTTTGCTTTATAGCCGGTTTTTCCATGGCCCTTTTTCATTAGTCGTAAAAACGGTGAGGGCTTATTTTCGCGCGATGAAATTTTTTTCATAAAGTGCCGTTCTTATTTCTTAATCACACAAAGTAGGCAAAAGAATGACACACATTTACCAACAAATCGTAGCCCGACTGCAAGTGGCAGATGGCATTCCTTTACTTTTATTGCGCTTGTATTTAGCACCAGTGATGATACAGGCTGGCTGGAATAAAGCATCCAGTTTCGACAGTATTGTAGATTGGTTTGGTAACGATGATTATGGGCTTGGTTTACCAATGCCTTTGGTAATGGCGTTCTTAGCTACAGCGGCAGAACTCGTGGGCGGTGTTCTATTGTTATTGGGTGCATTGACCCGCTTGGTGAGTATTCCCTTAATGGTAACCATGATAGTCGCTATGGTGAGTGTTCACGCTAAGAATGGATGGCTCGCTATTGCTGATGCGTCTTCATGGCTAGCTGACGGTACAATCTTACTGAATGAAAACATTATGGCTGCGCCAGAAAAGCTTGCGGCAGCTAAATCATTGTTACAAGAGCACGGCCATTATGACTGGCTTACTTCCAGCGGTAACTTTGTGGTACTTAACAACGGCATCGAATTCGCAGCTACCTATTTTATTATGCTTTTAGTTTTGTTTATCTATGGTGGTGGACGCTTCTTTAGTGTCGATTTCTATGTGAATAAAGCCATGCGTTCTAAAAGTAACTAGGGACGCTCCATTTCCTGTACAAAAGGCCGGAATTTTCTGGTCTTTTTCGTTTATGAACCGTAGGATCTAGCATTCAGGTTAGGTAAATTATTGTTGTTGGCACGCTTGTCTCGATTGTGAAAATCGAAGCGTGATAATAGCAACGCGAAAAAATAAAGTAGGGACGTAAATGGACGCATTAACATTGTTACTCAACAGAAGTTCTCAGCCTCGATTGGAAGCGCCAGCACCTAGTGGAGATGCCTTAGAGAATATTATGCAGGCTGCACTACGTGCCCCAGACCATGCTTGTCTTACTCCGTGGCGTTTTATCGTGTGCACAGGAAAAGGGCTGGATAAGCTAGGTGCACTGTATGAACAATCTGCTATTGAAAATGAAAAGTCGCAGAAAGAAATTGAACGTGCCGTGCAGCTTCCTCACCGCGCACCTATGGTTATCGTAGCCATTGCCAAGCATGTTGAACATGAAAAGGTACCGCGTGTTGAGCAGATAGCGTCGGCAAGCTGTGGCGTTATGGCGATGCAAATGGCAGCAGTAGCACAAGGGTTTAACGGCATGTGGCGCACCGGTGGCTACGCACACTGTGAGACGGTAAGAAACGGATTAGGTTTAAGTGAAGAAGACGAGCTGGTAGGTTTCTTGTATTTAGGAACACCAGCGTTTGAGCCTGCACCTAAACCGCAAAGAAATAGTAACGACTACTTTGAATTCTGGCAGTAGTTGATACCTATTGGAATAAACTGCCGCATTAGATAGCTAGCGGCGGGTAAGAAGGGTCTTATTTTTACAGGCAGTATAAAATAAGACCCTCATATTTTACCTAGAAAGATAGGTCTACATTATAACCGGCGAACTTCCTGATATTAATAACGCGATCGCCATCTAGCATCCAGTATTGCCCCTTAATCCCTTGTAACACGCCACTAAACGATGGTGTTTTATCGAGATTCAATGACTTTATCTTTACCGGATAATCTTCAACTGGGTAATGAATATCATGGATAGGCGTAGTCACTTTTGATACTGCTTGAAGCCCTTTTTCTTGCTTCAGCGCTTCTAGCTCACTTTCAATTTTACCCATTAATTCGCTTTTGACCTGTTCTAAATCAACCTCCTCAGGTTTGCCCTTTAACATTGTTCGCCAATTGGTTTTATCTGCAATGTGATCCTTGCATAACGTTTCAACCAAACCACTGGTAAGCCTGTCAGGAACTCGCAGCATTACGGTAGCTTGCGTAGCTCCTTGATCCATCCATCGTGTAGACACGCCTTCGGTAACTTGACGAGTGATGCCCACTTTTACCGTACCTGTGTTAGCCAAATAAACAAAATGCTCACTAAAGCAATGTTCTTCACCCCACTGAGGTTCTCTGCACGTCCCTTCGTGGTAATGGCACTTTTCTGGCTTAATAATGCAGCTATCGCATTGTGCCAGCGATATCAAACACGGGTAGCAGTATCCTTGGTTGAAGCTTTTTTTGGTTTTGCGGTTGCAGTGAACACAGTTGATTTCACCAGAGTAGGTTACCGTTACTTCCTTGCCGATAAGAGCATTGATATCTACCAACTCATCACCAATTGGAAGCGAGTAGTGCACGGTATTGTTTTCATCGGCAGTGGTACGCATTTTTCTGAGCATACCCGAATATGTAGTTGTCACTTGTTAAAACCTTAATGCTTTGAGACTTTCTTTAGTTTATTCAGCTTTTAAAATTAGGCTGTTATTCGCTTAATTCGCCGCGCAAGTTTTGCGTTAATAGATGGCTTATTTCCTCAAAAGGAAGCCCTTTACTTAATAAGTAGTGCAGTTTCGCGAGGGCAGCCTCGGGCGTCATATCGCTACCCGATAAAACTCCTACTTCTTGTAGGCCATGGCCAGTGGCATAGCCACCCATGTTTACGCGACCGCGCATACACTGGGTACAATTCAAAACAGGAATTTCTCTGGCTTTTGCGTATTTTAACTGTGCAATAAGCTCAGGGTTCTGAGGTGCATTGCCCACACCATAGCTCAGTAAAATCAGTGCATTCACCGGCTGCTGCAGCGTGTTTTTTATGACCTCCGGCGCAATACCTGGATACAAACTAACCATGCCGATCGGTTGGGCTTTGACGTTCGATACCGTTAAGGTGTTATTTGGCGTCTTCGCTAATTCACCGGCTTTCAGACGAATGTTAATGCCAGCTTCTAATAGTGGAGGAAAGTTAGGGGAGTCAAAGGCACTGAACCCATCTGCATCTACTTTACGGCTGCGGTTGCCACGAAGTAGTCTGTTGTTGAAGAACAGTCCGACTTCGGCAATGGGGAAGTTCGCGGCAACGTATAATGCGTTTAGAAGGTTGACTTGGCCATCTGAACGAAGCTCTGCCAATGGAATTTGAGAACCGGTAACAATGACAGGTTTTGACAAATCCTCAAGCATGAAACTTAACGCCGAGGCGGTATATGCCATGGTGTCTGTACCGTGCAAAATAATGAAGCCATCATACTTGTCGTAGTTGTCGGCGATATCATCGGCAATACGCTGCCAGTCAGACGGATCCATGTCTGATGAATCGATAAGGTTATCGTATTCATGTAGTGTAAAAAGGGGCATTTCAGAACGGTGAAACTCCGGCATCTTTTTCAGTGTGTCTGACAAGAAGCCTGCAGCGGGTACGTAGCCTTGCTTAGATGGCTTCATACCAATAGTTCCACCTGTATAGGCAATGTATATATGTTTGCGCATGAAATGACCTTACCCTTAATTTGGGAATACTTTTCAAAAGGGGATAGCGTAATTTGACGGGCATTCTAACAATACCCACGGGTTTGTCACCCTGAAATACGAAGGCACAAAAAAGCGGTGAAGATCACCGCTTTTATTCTGTATCAACTTTTTAGCAACGCTAGGCTGAGCCCTATGCTGAAGTTAGGTACTACTTAACTTCTTTACCCGCTGCTTGTTGGTCCGCATGGTAGCTAGAGCGAACCATAGGACCACATGCCGCATGGGTAAAGCCAATTTCTTTTGCGTAGTCACCAAGGGCGTCGAATTCCTTAGGGTGTACGTAGCGCTTAACCGGGTAGTGGTGACGGCTTGGCTGAAGGTATTGACCCAGCGTAAGCATGTCCACATTGTGAGCGCGCAGATCATCAAGTACGCCTTGAATTTCTTCGTTCTCTTCGCCCATACCCATCATCAGACCAGATTTGGTCATCACGTCAGGGTGTTGCGCTTTAAACTTCTTAAGCAAATCCAACGACCATTGGTAATTCGCGCCAGGGCGACATTCACGGTATAAACGCGGGATCGTCTCTAAGTTGTGGTTGAACACATCAGGCACGCCGTTTTTGAAAATCTCAAGTGCACGATCCATACGTCCACGAAAATCGGGTACTAATACTTCGATTGTCGTTGTTGGACTGTGTTCGCGAATGGCGTTAATACAATCTACGAAATGCTGAGCGCCACCGTCGCGAAGGTCATCGCGGTCAACAGAAGTAATAACCACATAGCGCAAATTCATTTCTGCAATGGTTTTAGCCAGCTTCTCAGGCTCTTCTGCACTCGGAGGCAGTGGTTTACCGTGGGCTACGTCACAGAAAGGACAACGACGGGTACAAATATCACCAAGAATCATAAAGGTGGCTGTACCGTGGTTAAAACACTCGGCAAGGTTAGGACAACTCGCTTCTTCACACACAGAGTGAAGATTGTTTTTGCGAAGTGTCTGTTTGATGTGATCAATTTTCTCGGTAGTACGAGGAAGCTTGATTTTAATCCACTCCGGCTTGCGCAGCATTTCTTCCTTTTCAGTAGGAATAATAGTGACGGGAATGTGTTTTACTTTTTCATCATCACGGAGTTTTATCCCCGCTTGAGGTCGTGCATTACTCATCAAAACCTTCTTTGTATGTTGGCTGTGCAATGGAAAGCGCTTCTAGCAACAAATGCGTTAATTCATTACCAGCGGTCTCAAGCGCAGTTGGACCATTGAGGCGCGCGGTATCGATCATTTCCATACCGGCATAACCGCAAGGATTAATACGCTGAAACGGTGATAAGTCCATATTAACATTTAAAGCTAAGCCATGAAACGAGCAGCCATTACGTATTCTTAAACCTAATGAACAAACTTTCTTCTCATCGACGTATACGCCAGGCGCATCGGGCTTTGGATACGCGGTTACGCCGTATTTTCCAAGTAGTCCGACCACAGCTTCTTCCATAGCAGTGACTAAATGGCGAACACCTAGCTTTCTACGCTTTATGTTTAGCATCAGATAAATTACTTGTTGGCCTGGACCGTGATAGGTCACCTGGCCACCTCGGTCAACCTGAACAACAGGAATATCACCAGGCATAAGTATATGTTCAGCTTTGCCTGCTTGTCCTTGCGTAAAGACGGCATCGTGTTCAACAAGCCAAATTTCATCTTGGGTGTTTTGGTCTCGCTCATCGGTGAAGCGTTTCATTGCCTCGAAGATAGGCTCATACGGCTGACGCCCTAACTGACGCACTATAACGCCGTTTGCGTCAGACGCTATCGACTGCTCATTCACTTAAAGTACAACCCTAACCAGCTCTAATTTGGCAAGTTCAGTGTAAATGGTTTCCATGTGCTCTTTGCTGGTTACACGCACACTGATAGACACCGAGTGGTAAGTACCTTTACTACTTGGTTTTACGTTAGGCGAGTAATCACCTGGCGCGTGTTGCTGAAGGCAGCTCACTACCTGTTGAGGTAGGTCTTCATGAGCAACGCCCATGACTTTAAACGTTTGGTTTGTTGGAAAATCTAGTAATTCGTCGAAACGGGTATCCATGCGATATCCTTGGTACTTAAAATATCATATAAAAAAACGGCCAGATTGTAACAAATCTGGCCGCTTCACAACTAGCTTTTTAACGTATTCAGTAAAGGTGTTTACTCGTCGTCAAATCCTAGCTGAAGCATAATGTAGTCTTTCATGCGATTAAAGAAGCTGCCTTCTTTTACTTCTTGAAGGGTAACTAGGGGATAACTAGCCACATCTTCACCGTCTAGTTGTAGATAAAGTTTTCCAACAACCTGACCTTTTGCAAGTGGTGCTTCAAGCTTGTCATCAAGTTCGAAGTTAGCTTCTAAATTAGCCGCCTGACCGCGTGGAATAGTAATGGGGGTAGATTGATTAATTCCAAGGTCTACTGTCTCTCTATCACCCATATAGATGCGGTGAGCAACGAAACTATGACCAGCTTGGTATGGCGTAAGTGTCTCGTAAAAACGGAAGCCATACTTAAGTAGCTTTTTGTTTTCAACTTTACGTGCACGTTCGCTATCAGTCCCCATAACTACAGAGATTAGACGCATACCGCCTTGCTCTGCAGAAGTGATTAGGCTGTAGCCCGCATCAGACGTGTGGCCAGTTTTAATGCCATCAACGTTTAAGCTTTTGTCCCACAACAGGCTATTGCGGTTGTATTGCTTGATGCCGTTGTAGGTGAATTCCTTCTCGCTATAAATCTTGTACATTTCTGGCGTTTCTGCGATAAGCGCGCGAGACAGAATCGCCATGTCACGAGGGGTAGTGTAGTGATCAGGGTCGTGAAGACCGTGAGCATTAACCCAGTGAGAACCACTCATGCCAAGTGATGCCGTGTGTGCATTCATCATGCTGGCAAAAGCAGATTCTGAACCTGCTACGTGTTCTGCCATAGCAACACAGGCGTCGTTACCTGACTGCACAACAATGCCGCGTAGTAAGTCACGTACTGAAACTTGTGTACCTACTTCAATAAACATTTTTGACGAGTCAGGGAATTTCTTCGCCCATGCGTTTTCCGAAATAGTTACTTCGTCGTCTAAGCTGATGTTACCGGCCTGTAGTTCTTTGCCAATAACATAAATAGTCATTATTTTCGTTAAGCTCGCAGGAGCAAGCTGCATGTCCGCATTTTTAGATGCAATCACATGTCCCGTTTCAAAGTCGGTAAGAAGAAAACCTTCTGCGGCAACTGAAGGAGCAGGCGGAGTGACTACGGCAGCATTTGCTGCGTGTAGTAAAGTGCCTATCACCAAAAAGGCAAATGAAAGTAATGACGGTTTAGCGCGTTGAATTATTCTGAGCATGGTTCTAATTTCTTTGACCGTTTTATCCGTGTGAGTTAAAGCTTACCCTATTGTTGCGATGACCGCGAAACGATGACCGCAAAACATGGCTACCCAATTTTAGCTTTTGTCCAGTTCGTAACCGAATTCTGTTGTTTCACCTACTTATTAGCTGAGGTGACGAGAGATCTTAACGAAAGGCTGCTTATAAGACTAGGTTTTATCAAAAAAGTTTACGCGATTGTAGGTATTAGGCGAAGAAACCGTGATATTGCCTGCTGAATGACACAATGCTGCCACAATGTCGTTGTTTTTATGAGCGTGCGGCAACCCAACCAACTACATGGTCTGCGTAATCGCGTAAGCGTTGGGATAGCCATTTTGCTTTAATTGTTCAAGAACCTCCGCGACGACTGCTTCATCGTGGATAGGGCCTAACTGTAATTTATAAATGTTATCCGCTACTGGCAGGTGAGCGGGAATTTGATATAACGCCGATAGCACGTTAGAGATAGATTTTGCTTTCTCGGCGTTTGAAAGCGCAGCAACTTGAATATAAATCGCATCACTTACCGCGTTGCTACTTTTCTCAATGCTGCTTGTGTTGGTATCCGCGGTGTTCGAAGAGGGGGCTAATGGCGGGGTGGGTGAAGTTGCTGCCAAAGCCGGTGCAGGTACTACCGCAATACCCAAGTATTCATCGTAAGTGACGGTTGGGCTGTTTCCCACCGTCACATTGTTTTGTTCGTCAAAGTGGATAACTTCAAGTTTGACTCGCGCTGTGCCTTTGCTGTGGTAGCCTAGTTTTACTGCGGCTGCATACGACAAATCGATAATTCTATCATCGTGAAAAGGGCCGCGGTCGTTAACGCGGACGATCGCTTGTTTGTTGTTTTCCAAGTTAGTAACACGTACGTATGAGGGCAGAGGCAATGTTTTGTGAGCCGCGCTCATGGCAAACATATTGTAAGTTTCGCCATTTGAGGTTAAGTGACCGTGAAACTTCTGACCATACCAACTGGCATAGCCGACCTCTTCATAGCCTTTACCACTATCCATTGGCGTGTAGTGCTTGCCCAGTACCTTGTAAGGCCTGCTGTTAAACATGCGGTAGGCTTCGTACTTTGGAACAGCATCAAGTGTTTCTGGTTTCTTAGCAACGTGCTTAGGCGCTGAGTCTTGCTTTTGGGTATAGCGACTAGATTGTGTAGGTGCACTTTGGCATCCCACCAATGCCAAAACTATAACAACAGCTAAGCCATAGCGAAAGAACTGTCCGTTTGCCAGATTCTGGTTAACAAGACCCCCATTAACTAAACCCGCTTTTACAAAATCAAGTACCGAAAAAAGGCGCTGCAACATACAAGTTATCTAGACATTAAACGTTTCTGAGTGGCAATGGCCATAAGAATGCCAAAACCTGCCATTAAAGTCACCATAGATGTTCCTCCAAAGCTCACCAGAGGAAGGGGAACACCCACCACGGGAAGTAATCCGGACACCATGCCCATGTTTACAAATACATAAACAAAAAAGGTAAGCGTAATACTACCGCCAAGTAATTTTGCATAGGCGTCTTGTGCTCGGCTAGAAATTATAAGGCCGCGCATAATTATAAAAATGTATATTGCCATTAAACACATTACACCAGTAAGACCGAACTCTTCGCTGAATACTGAAAAGATAAAGTCGGTGTGACGTTCAGGTAAAAACTCGAGTTGTGATTGCGTGCCATGCAGCCAGCCTTTGCCGTCTACACCACCGGAACCAATGGCAATTTTAGATTGGATTATGTGGTAGCCAGAGCCTAGGGGGTCGCTTTCCGGATTCAAAAAAGTAAGAACCCGCTGTTTTTGATAATCCTTCATTAAAAAGAACCACATCACAGGCGCAAACGCGCCAATGAGGCCGCTCACTACTGAAATAAGCCGCCAGCTCATACCTGCCAGGAATATGGCAAAGATACCTGAACTGGCGATGAGTAACGAGGTCCCTAAATCAGGCTGCTTTGCAATGAGAATGGTGGGCACGACCACCAAACCAAACCCAACGATAATGTGGGTGGTGCGTGGCGGCATAGTGAATTTACTGATATACCATGCAACCATCATAGGCACGGCAAGCTTCATCAGTTCAGAGGGCTGAAAACGGATAAAGCCCAGATCTAGCCAGCGCTGTGCGCCTTTGCCCATATCACCAAATAATAAAACGGCAATTAGCATGAGCAGGCCTGCACCATAGGCATAGGTTGAGAAAAACCTAAACACGCCCAAAGGGGCTTGGGCTAATCCGAACATAACGATAAAGCTAAATCCCAGCCTGATAAACTGGCGCTCCATTTGCTCTATATCCTGACCTGACGCCGAGTACAGAGTAAATAGCCCAACACAACTTAGCACGAGAAGCCCGACTAACAGCCAGCCATCGATATGAATGCGCTGAAGAAAACTTATTTTATTAGGGTTTATGGTGGTTCTCTTCACTAGTTCATCCCTAATTCATTATCACTGTTTGCCGAGTCAGCTTCGGCAGTTTCAAAAACACGGTCTCTGAAATAGAAATCCATGATTTGACGGGCGACGGGGGCTGCGTTCTTACTACCACCGCCTACGTTTTCAAGTACCACGGTTACCGATATCTCTGGATCATTGAAAGGGGCAAAGCCAACATACATGGCATTGTCTCGAAGACGCTCATCAATTTTAGTAGCGTCATATTTTTCATTTTGACCTACGGTAAATAACTGTGCTGTTCCTGTCTTACCCGCAGAGTCGTAAGGGGTATCTGCAAATGCATGACGCGCGCCGCCTTCTTCGCCACTCACAACATCTCGCATGGCGTTTAACACCACATCCAAATTGTTACGGTTCTTAATTTCTATCGGCCGCAGCGACTTAAGTGGGATAAGGTCGACAGAACTATCGGTGTTCATATAACCGCGAATGATTTGTGGAATATAGCGTTCCCCAGCATTGATCAGCGTGTTAACCGATGTATTTAACTGTACCGGCGTGGTGGTCCAATAGCTCTGTCCTATACCAACAGGTATGGTGTCACCAATATACCAAGGTTGATTAAAGCGAGCGCGTTTCCAGCCTCGGCTAGGCATGTTGGCATCTGACTCTTCATAAAGATCGATACCCGTGAAATCTCCGAATCCGAATTGGTACATAGATTCACTGATTTTATCGATACCCAATTTATACGCTAGCTCGTAATAATAAGTATCGCACGACACTTCTATTGCTTTTGATACGTTAACTTTTCCATGGCCCCATCGACGCCAATCGCGCCACACGTGTGACACATTTGGCAATTGATAGCGACCTGTATCGTTAATGGTGTAGTCTTTGGTGATAATGCCTTCTTCTAGTCCAACAAAACCAAGGTGCGGTTTAATGGTAGAAGCGGGAGGGTATTGTCCTTGTGTCGCCCTGTTAATTAGCGGGCGGTCTGGCGAATTCAGTAGCGCAGAGTAATTCTTGCTGCTGATACCGTGCACGAATAAATTGGGGTCGTAACTAGGGTTAGAGTAAAGTGCCAGTACGCCACCTGTTTTAACATCGGTAACCACTACAGCGCCGCGCATACCTTCTATTATTCGCTGGGCTTCTAACTGAAGCTCTAAATCCAGGTTAAGTACGATGTCTTTGCCCGGTGTTGGCGGCTCAACACTAAGTACACGAATAATTCGGCCTTGATTGTTTACTTCGACCTGCTGATAACCCACTTTTCCATGAAGCAGCTCTTCGTGGTATTTCTCTATACCTAGCTTACCGATATCGTGGGTTGCGGCGTAATTATCTTCTTGGCCTGCTTCAACGAGTTTTTGTAAGTCTCGCTTGTTAATGCGTGCAACATAACCCAGTGCATGGGTAAGCGTTTCTTTATAAGGGTAATGACGAGCTAAACGCGCTTCAATTTGAACACCCGGAAACTTGTGTTTACTGGCAGAGAACAACGCTACTTCTTCTTCGCTTAGCTGAGTGCGAAGCGCAACGGGTTTAAATCTTCGCGTTCCTTTTAGCGTAGATTGAAAGCGATCAATTTCATCGCTGGTGATGCTCATTAATTCGGTCAGATCTGCAAGGGTTTGTTCAATATCATTCACTTGCTCTGGAATAACTTCCAAACTGAAAACCGGACGGTTCTCAGCTAAAAGCACGCCGTTACGGTCATAAATGAGACCGCGGTTAGGCGCTACGGGCAGCACTTTAATTCGGTTACCGTTAGACCGGGTTTGATAATCTTCAAACTGGGTGACCTGCAAAGAATAGAGGTTGTTAAGTACAATGCCCAACATGGCCACAACAATAATAAAAGCAATGGTCGCTCGGCGCGCGAACAAGTTCGCTTCAGCGGAGTGGTCCCGTATTGCTTGACGTTTTCGTTGCATTGACTTCCTTTGCATTAATAAAGCGACCAATTACTCACGGTGATATGGGTGGTTTTGCGTCACCGACCACGCGCGGTATAAGCTTTCTGTAAGAATGATCCTAACAAGTGGATGGGGTAGAGTTAAGGCTGATAAGGACCACTTTTGTTCCGACGCAGCAATACATTCTGGTGCTAGCCCTTCTGGACCACCAATAAGCAGACTTACATCGCGCCCGTCCATTTTCCAATTGTCGAGTTGTTTAGCAAGCGTGGGAGTGTCCCAGGGTTTACCTGTTACTTCTAACGTAACAATGCGATTTCCTTTGGGAATAGCGGCTAGCATTTGCTCGCCTTCTTTTTCCAAAATGCGCTTAATATCCGCGTTTTTGCCTCGCTTTCCGGCGGGTATTTCAGTAAAGGACACTGGCATGTCGCTAGGGAAACGACGAATAAACTCATCCACGCCTGTACTTACCCAGCTTGGCATTTTTGTTCCGACCGCGACGATTTGTATACGCACTTCTTTTACCCTTACCGCAGGAATTAGTATTTCACTTATACAATAAAGGCCATACACATTTGAGTATGGCCTTTATTGACCGTGTTACTGCATGTTTATAGCAAGCATTTACGCCACTACGACCACAGTTTCTCTAGCTGGTAGAAATCACGGGTTTCATCTTGCATAACGTGCAAAATAACATCACCAAAATCAACCAGAACCCATTCGCCGGTTTCCTTACCTTCCACACTTCCAGGTGCGTGGCCCGCTTTCTTCGCTTCTACCATGACATTTTCTGCAATAGATGAAACGTGGCGCTTTGAGTTACCTGAACAAATGATCATGGTATCTGTAATACTTGATTTGCCGCGAACGTCTAGTTCAATAACATCACGGCCTTTCATATCGTCAATTTTGTCTTTAACAAACTGTTTGAGCTGTTGACTCTCCAAGAGTTTTCCTCACTTACTTAACTTTTATATAACTGATGTTCGTTTATGTAATCTAAAACGCTTTCTTCTAACCATAAGTTAGATAGGTCAGCATTTGAATTGTTTGGCGTACCCGATTTCTCGGACGTGGCAGCACTTGCTAGTACGTCACGAATTTCAGTAGATGAAACACTAAAAAGCGGTGTGTTGGTTAACACTACATGGCCTGCAGGCTTTGCGTGAATAACACTTTTATCGTTAGCCACATGACAATCTAACCAAGCTTGTATTGCGGGAGGAGGCGAAAATTTCTCATCGTCTCTGCGCATAACCACTATGTGACAATAATCGAGCAGGTGTTCCCACTCGTACCATTTGTCTAGATTATACAGTGAATCAGCGCCAATGAAAAAACAGATTGTGTCATCGCTTTTCTCTTTAAGTGCACGCAGTGTTTTAACTGTATAAGAGGGTGACGGAAGCGTCAGTTCAATTAACTCTGGAATAAGTCTGTCATTGTTTTGGGCGCAAAGTTCAATCATTTTTACCCGATGGCTTTCTGACACACCTACTGACTTATGCGGAGCTAATTTACAAGGCATGAGATGAACGTGGTTGACGCCAATTTCATCTGCCGCTTTTAGTGCCGCACCAATATGGCCTTTATGCGGCGGATTAAACGTACCACCAAGAATGGCTTTCACCGTCGGGTTTGCTCGAGAAGCGCCGGAAAGACTCACTTAGACTTGCCCATTATGCCTGTAACAAAGGAATTTCGCGAAGGTCCATACCCATAAACATCATGCACAAGTGACACATTTCGACGTAAGGGCGGGCAATGACATTCTGTTTGAATGCATGATCTGACTGAGTCAACGCTTTTTGGATGTCTTCTAGCTGCGCGACGCTCAGACGATTCAAGGCACTTTGATAAAAACCTTGTCTATTACGCCAAATACCGAATTTTTGCCACTGAATGGGGGCACCGCTTTGCTGCGCTAGTTTTAGTTTCCATAACTGCTCCCACTCTCGAATAAGCGCCCAAATAATGATGTTAGGCTCCAGACCCTCACTCTCTAATCGGTATAGCATTTTTATGCAGCGGGTACTGTCGCCGCTAAGCATAACGTCAACCAGTTGAAACACGTTGAAACGCGACTGATCGACCATCGCCTTTTCAATTTGTTCGTCTGAAATAGACTGGTGTGGATAGAGTAGGGCGAGCTTATCAATTTCTTGCTTAGCAGCAAGCATGTTCCCTTCGCAGAAATCAGCAATCATCTTAGCACCCGACGCTGATACGGAGAGTTGGTGGGCATTTAACTGCTGGTTTAGCCATGCATTGAGCTGCTTGCCTTCCAACGGGTAACACAATACCGACGCGCCCAAATCATCAAGCACTTTAAACCATTTGCCGCGCTGCACGTCTTTGCCAATTTTGGGGCCGTGAACCAGCAGCAAAATATCGGGGTTTAATGACGCCGCGACTTCTTGCAGCATTTTACTGCCTTCAGTGCCCGGTTTTCCCGTAGGTAGCTCTAATTCAATAAACTGTTGGCTTGAGAAAAGCGACATGCTTTGTGTGGCTTCAATCAACTGATTCCAGTTAAAGCCCGTTTCAGCAACAAGTACTGTACGCTCTTCAAAGCCATTGGCTTTTGCTTTAGCGCGTATTTGCTCAATGACATCAAACTTCTGCTGGGGTTCATCTCCAAACACCAGATAGCACGGGCGAAGCGCCTTGGTGATATCTTGGCTAAATTGGTTTGGATAAATCTGCATGAAAAATTCTGATGTTTACTGACTAACGGAAGTTGACGCATTTGGTGCAGCGGCTGCCTGACTGGAAAGGCGTCTGATCATGATATCAGCGGCTTCATCGCGCATTTCACTTAGCATCAATTCAAGTTCGCGAGACTTTGCCAACACTTGGTCAGGGTCGTCTTGATAGTCACGTACTACTTCAAATTGCACTATTACCGCTTCCTTACCAGGAAACTGCACGCGGTAACGCACAACATATATCAGTTCATATTCAGCGACTTGACCCGAAGGATAAACCGACAGCAGCTGACGTTCTAATTTCTCTGGAAGCAAATAGATGTTTACGTTTTGGTTAGAGCGCGATGTTTTATCTACGCTAACACTGGATAAACCGTAAACGTTTAAGCGTTTATCAAGCGCACGCGCCAAGGGCGCGTGTGCTCGGGCACTTTCAATAGCAACGGTGTTTATGTCGTCAGGTAAGCTAGGGCTACTTCGCAAATGAAAGCCACAGCCAGTAACCAATACGGTTCCCAACACAGCGACTGCGAATTGTAAGTGCTTTTTCATCAGTATCTGACCTAGTTAGCTACAATGTTTACAAGCTTGCCAGGCACAACAATCACTTTACGAATGGTTTTACCTTCGATGAATTGCTGAACGTTAGGCTGTTCTTTCGCAGATGCTTCAATGCTCTCTTTGCTTGCATCAGCAGCAATTGTCATCTTAGCGCGCACCTTACCGTTAACCTGAACAATGATAAGCTTCTCGTCTTCAACCAATGCGGCTTTATCAGCCTGTGGCCATGGCGCTAAATCGATATCTTCACTGTGACCCAACACTTTCCATAGCTCGTGAGCGATGTGCGGCGTAATAGGGTTTAGAAGCAACAAGATAGATTCACAGGCTTCGCGCATAATTGCGATGTCCTGCGCGTTTTCTTGTGGTGCTTTTTGAAGGTGGTTTAACAATTCCATCACCGCTGCAACCGCAGTGTTAAAGGTTTGACGACGGCCTAGGTCATCAGACACCTTTTCAATGGTCTTGTGTACTTCACGGCGAAGAGCCTGTTGGTCTCTCGACAGTGCCTTAACATCAATCGCTTCTGGCGCGCCTTTTTCAACGTGTTCGGTCACTAATTTCCAGATACGACGTAAGAAACGGTTTGCACCTTCAACACCAGAGTCTACCCACTCAAGGGTTTGCTCCGGTGGCGCAGCAAACATGGTAAATAAACGCACCGTATCGGCACCGTACTGATCAATAACTTCCTGCGGGTCGATACCGTTATTCTTCGACTTAGACATTTTCGTCATACCGCCGTGAATAACTTCTTCACCGTCAGCGGTTAGCCATGCTTTAACAATACGGCCTTTATCGTCCTTTTCAGTGCTTACTTCGGTAGGCGAGAACCAGGTTTTCTTACCAGACGCGTCTTCACGATAGTACGAGTCAGCTAATACCATGCCTTGACACAGCAAACGCTTGAACGGCTCATCAGAGTTTACCAAGCCTTCATCGCGTAATAATTTGTGGAAGAAACGCGAGTAAAGTAAGTGCAAGATAGCGTGCTCGATACCACCAATGTATTGATCTACCGGCAACCAGTAGTTTGCTGATGTCGGGTCAAGCATGGCGTCGTTGTTAGTAGCACAGGCATAGCGCGCGTAGTACCACGATGACTCCATAAAGGTGTCGAAGGTATCCGTTTCACGTAACGCGGCTTCGCCATTGTATGTGGTTTTTGCCCACTCAGGGTCAGCTTTAATTGGCGAGGTAACGCCATTCATTTCTACGTCTTCAGGCAAAACAACCGGTAGTTGGTCAGCAGGAACCGGAACAGATTCACCGTTTTCCAAATTTAGCATTGGAATAGGTGCGCCCCAGTAGCGCTGACGGCTTACGCCCCAGTCACGAAGACGGTAATTTACTTTGCGCTTTCCACAGCCTTTGCTTTCAAGTTCATCAGCAATACCATTAAATGCGGCATCGAACTCAAGACCGTCGAACTTATCTGAATTGATCAAGCTACCTTTTTCAGTAAATGCAGACGCGGTAAGGTCGCACTTATCTTCATCACCTGCGTTTGGTGCAATGACTTGTTGAATAGGTAGGTTGTATTTAGTCGCAAACTCCCAATCGCGCTGGTCGTGGCCAGGAACAGCCATTACCGCGCCTGAACCATAGTCCATCAACACGAAGTTAGCGACCCAAATTGGAAGCTTTTCACCGGTTAGTGGGTGAACAACCTCAAAACCCGTGGCGAAACCTTTCTTCTCCATGGTTGCTAATTCAGCTTCAGCAACTTTGGTGTTTTTACATTCGTCGATAAAGGCCGCTAAATCTGGGTTCGATTTTGCTGCGAATTCGGCAAGAGGGTGCTGCGCAGCCACTGCAACGTAAGTAACGCCGTAGAAGGTATCTGGGCGCGTCGTATACACCGTCAAATCGGCAATGTCGTTAACCGCTGACGCTAAATCGAAGGTAATTTCAACACCTTCAGAGCGGCCAATCCAGTTTGCCTGCATTGTGCGTACTTGGTCTGGCCATTCTTCAAGCTGTTCTAAGTCTTGTAAAAGTTCTTCGGCGTAGTCAGTAATTTTAATAAACCACTGAGGGATCTCTTTTTGCTCAACCAGCGCACCAGAGCGCCATCCGCGACCATCGATTACCTGCTCGTTAGCCAAAACAGTTTGGTCTACAGGGTCCCAGTTGACAGTAGAGTTTTTCTTGTAAACAAGACCTTTTTCGTAAAGGCGTGTGAAGAACCACTGTTCCCAGCGATAGTAATCTGATTTACATGTGGTTACTTCGCGATCCCAGTCGTAACCGAAACCCAACGAGCGAAGTTGGTTTTTCATGTAATCAATATTTGAGTATGTCCATTTCGCAGGTGCAGTGTTGTTGTTAATTGCTGCGTTTTCAGCCGGAAGACCAAAAGCATCCCAACCCATAGGCTGCAATACATTTTTACCCTGCATGCGCTGGAAACGGCTGATCACGTCACCAATGGTGTAGTTGCGCACGTGGCCCATGTGAAGTCGGCCACTAGGGTATGGGAACATAGACAGGCAGTAGAACTTTTCTTTTTCTACATCGTCATTTGCTTTAAACGATTGGTTTTCTTCCCAGTATTGCTGAACGCGTTGTTCAATGTCTTTCGGATTGTACTGATTATCGGCCATGAAACTTAGGCTTCCGCATTAAAAGTTAAAACGTTTATGGGGCGGCATAAGGCGAGTTTGTAGCAACGCCAACTAACCGCGCGTGGGATTCACCCACTTAACATACATATAGCCCAATAGAATAACCCAGCGCTAAGCCATGCCTCAATAGCTTAACACCGAACTTGGCAATATTTATTGTTGCTTGCTTGAAAAGTGAGCATTAATGACACGGTTTTCGTCGATTGAACACCAGAATACGCCCCATTTGCTCATCTTACTTTCTCTTAGCGCCATCTTATCTTGTCGATAAACAGGCCCCGGTGTCGCATCTAATTATTGTCACTAAACGCGGTTAGCGCATTTAGTTGTTGCGCCTGCACTTTGTCTACTACTCGAACTAAATTGGCGGCGTCTTCGTTAGATGCTTTTTGGCCATTAAAGTGAATATTGCCTGAGGCGTGGTAGGTAAGGGTGACTTTAGTTTTCGGTATGCGACCGTCTTGTGTGTTTGCATCCGATGAAGTGCTCGATGCTATTGTGCTGAATTCCCATGTCAGTGCACCTGACATACCCATTTCTTGAAGAGGGCCTAAGCCACCTGTCATCACCACTTTTTTGTTCGGTTCAACATAGCTTACCTGCATATGCGCTGCACTCGCCGTGTCTGTCGTTTCACAGAAACAGCCACCAGCCTGCTCATCTATGCGCAAAGCACCTTTCCACCATGTGTGGTCTTTCGGCCACCACATATCCACATGTTGAATAAAATGAGAGTACACGACTTCAACTGGCGCATAGCTTTCACTCTCATTGGTGATAGAAAACCCTGAGTTATCTGCATAGTTTACGTTAGCAATACTCATTGAAGAAAATGCCGTACACAGAAAGGTAGCAAGGAAAGCGGAGGTGAGCAGAAGGGGTGAGCGAGTTTTCAATTTTTTTGTCATTGTTATTACCCTGTTTTTGTTCATTGATTATTGCGCGCGAAACCTGGTCTCGTCGCCAAACGAATTTCGGTTTTTGTGTTTTCTAAGGTAATTGAAAGCAGCTTGCGTTGCTACCTACTTTAAAGCCTTACTGTTACAGGATTCTTCAGAGCTTTGTCTTGACCCCATTGTCCTTACGGCTCTGACCTTGGCGCGCTTTTCTTAACGCTGTGATTTTAATGCTCTGATCCAAATTATGCGGCAGAAATAAATGCAGCGGTTAAATTGAAGTAAGTTCTTTCGTACTTAACTCCTTTTCGGCTTTTATTAGATGCTACACCTTGTGTCGCAAGGTATCAGTTCTAATGAAGACCACAAAAAGCTCGTAGTGCTTGCCAATTCCTCTCTAAAATCATGAAGGTGGTTGTTTGTTGTGCAATTAGCGATGCAAAGCTGCCTTATTCAGGATAAGCGTTTGACACTAATGTTAATTAGGGTTTCACTTAAGTAAAGAAACAAAGATAGAACAGACATGTCTGTAGACAGTAAATTATATGCGTTAGATGTAGACGCGCTTTCACCTACCATAAATCGCCGAGCGATAAACAGTGCCTTAAAAGATGATGAAGCGCTAAATGCGACCTTCATTGGGCAAGAGCGTGCGCGTGAAGCACTTACGTTTGGGTTAGGTATTAACACCAAAGGCTATAATCTTTATGTGATGGGTGAGCCCGCTACGGGGCGCTTCACTCTAGTGAAGGATTACATTGAACGCCAAGTTGCCCAGCTACCGGCGCCTGATGATTGTTGTTATATCAACAATTTTGACGAAGAGCGCGAACCTGTTGCGCTAAAATTTCCTCCCGGTGGTGGAAAAGCATTCCACAAGGACATGGCTGCGCTTATTGACGATGTCTTAGACTCACTGCCCATTGCTTTTGATAACCCGGGATATCAGCGCCGTCGCGCGTCAATTTCCAGAGAGTTCGAGCAAAAGTACGATGCGGCTATCGATGCGGTAGAGCGTTACGCACAAGCGAATGATGTTGCGCTGTACGAAGAGGGTGGCTCTATTACGTTTTCACCTATCGTTAACGGCAAGCCAATAAGTGACACAGAGTTTGCGTCATTAACTGACGCACAACGGGAAGGGTTTTATACTCTTATTGACGAGCTAGAAAATAGGTTAAGCGAAGGTCTGTTAAGCCTGCCTACGTGGAAACGCGAAAACTCTGAGCGTCTGCGTGAGCTTGACAAAAAGACCGCAGAGCAGGGAATTAAGCCGCTGTTAAAAGTGCTTGAGCACAAATACGCGTCTGAGCTAGGGGTAATGAAGTACCTCAAGCAGCTTAAAACTGCATTGGTCAATGCTATCTTAGTCATTCACAGTGAAGAGCAGAAAGAAGAGAAGAGTGATGACTTCGATAAGAAGATATTTTTAGAAGAGCAATTTCTTCCTAACGTTTTGGTGTCGAATAAACTCGATGACGCAGCCCCTGTTATTTATGAGCCGAACCCTACTTATCAAAATTTGTTTGGCAAAATAGAGTACACCAACATTCACGGCAGCGTGTTTACCAACTATCGCATGATTCAGCCCGGTGCGCTCCATCGTGCAAATGGCGGTTATTTGTTGTTGGATGTCGACCAACTTATTGAACAACCTTTCGTGTGGGATACTCTTAAGCTTGCCATCAAGTCACAGCGCTTGCGCATGGACTTACCTCAGCAAGATGTGGGTATGGTGAACAACATTACGCTCAATCCACAGCCCATCGACTTAAATGTGAAAATCGTTCTGTTAGGTTCGCGTGATTTATACTACACGCTGCAAGATTACGATGACGAGTTTGATGAACTGTTTAGAGTGTTGGTGGATTTTGATTTGGAAATTCCCGTCACCAGACAGGCGCTTTTTGATTTCGTGGGCAAAGTACGTGCGCATCTTATTCAGTTAGGACTTAAAGGCATTACCGCTAACGCGATGTGCAGGCTAGTTGAGTACTCGTTAAGAATTGCTGAACATAAAGAAAAGCTATCTGCGCACTTCGCTGAAGTTATCGAGCTAGTTAATGAAGCCTATTATTTCTGTCAGAAATCTAATGCCGACACACTAGAACTTGATCATTTAAAAACAGCGTTAAGTGCCAAGAAGCGTCGCACCGGCCGCGTCAGTCAAACACTATTAAACGATATTAAAGAAGGGCACGTGCTAATTGCCACTGAAGGAAAAGCGGTAGGCAAAGTAAACGGGTTAACGGTATTGGATATTGGTGACACTGCATTTGGTACGCCTGCACGCATTACGTCTACTGTATTTGCCGGCGCAAGTGGTGTCGTTGATATTGAGCGTGAGGTAGAGCTTGGACAGCCTATTCACTCAAAGGGCGTTATGTTGCTGAACGGCTACTTGGGCAACAAGTATGCCCAGCATTTCCCGTTAACCCTATCGGCAAATATAGCGCTAGAGCAGTCATACGGACATATTGATGGCGATAGTGCATCCCTTGGTGAACTGGTTGCGCTTATTTCTGCGTTGACTGAAATCCCTTGCTTACAAACTTTGGCTATCACGGGTTCCATAAACCAGTATGGTGAAGTGCAAGCGGTTGGCGGTGTGAACGAAAAGATAGAAGGCTTTTTCGACTTGTGTCAACACCGTGGCCTCACCGGCACGCAAGGCGTGATTATTCCTAAATCAAATGCGATTAATTTGGTATTAGACGCCACTGTTATCGACGCAGTGAAAAAAGGGCTGTTCCATATTTACACTGTAGAGACCGTTGATGATGCGCTATCTATTTTGATGGAACAGGAAGCGGGTAAAATAAGTAGTAAGGGTCGTTACCCCAAAAATTCAATCAATTACCATGCCGTAAACCGTCTATACAATATTGCGCTTATTGTTAATGGGGGCGATGGCGAATAGATAAAAACGAAGCGCGTACTTGCAGTGTCGAGACGCGCTTCTTGATTTTTGCATTAATCTTGGTTGATGCGCTTATAAAGAAGCGTTTTTTCAGTAGAACGTGCACACAGCCATTCAATGTTAAACGCAAGTACCAGAGCGCGCTAATCGCGGGTGCTGATGACCAGAGTCTCTGAAATTTTATCTTGGATAGCTTGTCGGTTAGGATCCCAGTAAATTTGCACAAATCCCAACAAGCCAGTTGCTAAACCCGCACCATAACCTCCATAACGACCAAAGCTCTCCCATAGCGACAGTCCAGAACCATCGAGTTTGAGTACTTGTATATTTAGCAGTCGTTTACCTGGAGTTTTTCCGCTAAACCATGCGGTAAACACGCTGTAATAAAGCGCGGCCCAACCAAAGCCTAAGCCAAGCTCAGTAATTAACCCTTTAATCCACGCGACAATGCTGTAAGTGTTTGCTGAGGGCTCTGAAGTTGCGTCATCGAAATCTGCTAGGTCACTTTCAATACCTTCAGCTTCCTGTAGGCCATCTTCATGCACTTCTTTATTTACAACTTGCTCATTTACTCCAATATCATCATTCGCACCATTTTTCTCACTTGGGCGATTAGGCGAGTCGATCACGTTGCTGACAGTTGCATCGTCACGAAAGTAATTAGCCTCATTGGCAGCATCTAACGTAAGCAACACTGTCCAAAAGAGCATGAACGCTCCACCTATTCGAAGAAATGAACGCGTAGTTTTTTTATGGCTTTGATTGGCTACGTTGCGGCTAGCTTTATAAAACGTCACTGTAGCAATAATCGCCAAAAACAGCGCATCCAGTGAGCTCAAAATGGCGACAAATAGTAGGTCAATACACTGAGCCAACCCTCGTTGAAAAGGTGTAGCCAGACGCTTGCCCAACAGCGAGCTAGCCACGCCAAACGCATAGGGCGTGACTATATCCTTTGTTTCAACGGTTTCTAATTTATCTGCAGTATTATTTTCGACATCACTACTTAGAGGTGGCGAATCAATATGTTGATGAGGGTGAGACATTTGCCGTCCACTGTGCTTAACCTAATTCCATAACACTACTTTACACAGTAAGGCGTACTATTTTAACTCTTTTATCTGAAGGGCAAGCACCCCGCAAATACGCATGCAGGATACAGTGTAATCTCTTCAATAGTCGGAATATTTTTCTTTTTAGCAAATAGATAAATTAGGTGTACTTCACTTAAGCTATTGATTTATATGCGCGGCATTGGGTTTGCATCAGAGTTTATCGAATGGATAACAATGATGCCTTTAAGGAGGTTACGATGTTTAACTCAAAACAAACGATTACAGCAACACTGGTTTCAGTCGCAATGATGGGGTCATCTGCAATGGCACAAGCTAACGTTGACGAGATGAAAACTGCGCAAATGCAAGCAGCTTCAGCGTCAGTGCAACCTGAGTCCAGAACATCTGAGTCTGGTGATACGTGGATTACGTTGACCGGTGAGGTGTCTGCTGTAGATTCAAAATTCTTTACGTTAGATTACGGTGACGGGAATATCTTTGTTGAGTTAAGAGACACCGACCTTGACAGTAATGCCTATGCAAAAATGAAAGGCGAAGAAGTCATGGTAACGGCGCGTCTTGATGATGGCATGTTTTCGAGCGAAAGGTTAGTTGCTCAGAGTGTGATTGTTGATGGTATGGATACTGTTTACTTAGCTGAGTCGGTTAATCAGGCTTCGGCAGATCTTTATTTAAGTACAGCAAGTAACATTGAGTTTGACGATGAAGAAATGGTGCTTGTAGGTACCGTTAAATCAATTGGCAAAGAAGCGTTACAAATTGACGTGGGCGATACCACCCTCACGGTAGAGCTTGATGAGCTAGAGGACGCACCTGTGGATGCGGATGGTTACCTAACGCTAATGAAAGGCGAGCGCGTACGCATCACTGGCGAGCTAGAAGACGATTTCTTTAATCGTTTCACCGTAGAAGCTGATACGCTAATCAAAATGAAAAGTTAACTATTACTGATAGATAACGCTTTAAAAAAACCGCAGAAAGGCGGTTTTTTTGATTAAATTATTAATGTACTTAATCACTACTTTGGAGGCATGCGCAGCCCGCCGTCTAAGCGGATTGTCTCACCATTTAGGTAGCTATTGTTCGCCATATGGATAACCAACTTAGCAAATTCTTCTGGTAGCCCAAGGCGCTTAGGAAACTGAACGTTAGCAGAAAGGGCGTCTTGCACTTTTTCTGGCATAGCAAGTAGCATTGGCGTGCCCATTACACCCGGCGCAATGGTGTTAACACGAATACCCAACGGGGCTAAGTCTCGAGCCATTGGAAGGGTTAAGCCGATAATACCACCTTTACTCGCGGCATAAGCGGTTTGCCCTATTTGACCTTCGTAACCAGCAACTGAAGCAGTGTTTACGATAAGACCGCGTTCGCCTTCCTCGTTAACTGGCGATTGCTTTGCCATCGTTGCTGCAACTAAGCGAGAAACATTAAAGCTTCCTACTAAGTTAATATCGATAGTTTTCTGGAAATCACCCAACGGCGCCGGATTGCCTTCTTTGTCGAGTAGTCGCTTAGCTGGGGCAATGCCTGCACAATTAACCACTAGAGAAATGGCGCCAAACCTTTCGGTTGTCGCGTCTATAGCTGCTTGAACAGAAGCTTCATCGCGTACATCGACTTTGGTGAAAAGTGTGTTGTTTTTGCCTAATTCCTCTACGCGCTTTGCGCCAAGCTCTTCATTTAAGTCGAAAAGGCTGACGTTAGCACCTGCATCTCGAAGTGCGATAGCAGTGGCGTGACCAAGTCCGAAACAACCGCCAGTAACAATGGCAGTAAGATTATTTAGCGTCATAGATTTCCCTTAAACCCTAGTTTTTCACTATTATTAAAGTGATGTTAACGGGAAGTAAGAAGAAAAACTACGGTGCCGACGGGGATCGGCACCTTATATTCGGTTATTTTGCAGCTATTTTGGCAACTGAATTTTACAGTCTTCGCTTTGACGGTAGATAATTAGCGTGTGGCCGATTACCTGTAGCTTAACTGAGTTTGTTTCACGAACAATGGCATCCATGATTAGCGCTTTTTCTTCGCGATCGTCTGTTGGCACCTTAACTTTAATTAATTCGTGATGGCTAAGGGCGTTGTCAATTTCGGCAACCACACCTTCTGTCAGGCCGTTCCCACCTAGCTGCACAACAGGTTTTAAAGGGTGTGCAAGGCCTTTTAGGAATTGTTTCTGTTTATTTGAAAGTTTCATGAAGTAATATTTCTTACAATTAATCTGTTAGTTTATGCTTGAAATAACGTATTCTAACGCCATCTTCTCTACAATCCTAATGACATTGTATTGGAATGACAAAAAAGAAACACTCCGCCAGCAGTAAACGCTGGCTACAAGAACACGTTAACGACCATTATGTGCAAAAAGCAAATAAGGAAGGTTGGCGCTCGCGAGCTATCTATAAACTGGAAGAAATTCAGAAAAAAGATAAGCTTATTAAACCAGGAATGACACTTGTAGACCTTGGTGCTGCACCGGGGGGCTGGTCACAGCTAGCCGCACAGCTCGTTGGCGACAATGGTCAAGTTATCGCGTGCGATATTTTGCCCATGGACCCAATCGTGGGCGTAGACTTTTTACAAGGTGATTTCAGAGAGGACGCTGTTCTCGACGCACTATTGAACAGAATCGGTGGGAACACCGTAGATATTGTGTTGTCTGATATGGCACCGAACCTTGCAGGTAACGCGTCGGTTGACCAATCTCGCTCTATGTATCTTTGCGAACTAGCGCTTGATATGTGTCACCAAGTGTTAAAGCCTGGTGGTTCGTTTGTCATAAAGGTGTTCCAAGGTGAGGGGTTTGTTGAGTTCATGAACGCACTTAAACAATCTTTCACAACCATAAAGACGCGTAAGCCTGACTCGTCCAGATCACGTTCGCGAGAGGTGTATTTGGTGGCTTGTGGGTATAAAGTGTAGTACGCTTTGAGATAAGCGGTTTTCGTTGCGAGTTGTGTCGTTTATTCAATAAACAACTTGTTGAATATACAAGCAATTCGGGTTTATAGAGGTTAGTAGCATTGAGCGATATGGCAAAAAATTTAATTTTATGGTTAGTCATCGCCGTTGTTTTAATGTCGGTTTTCCAGAGCTTTTCACCGAGTGAATCGTCTCGTTCGCAAACTGACTACACAACGTTTTTGAGAGAAGCAGAACAGGGAAATATTCGAGAAGTTCGCATCAATAATAGTGGCGAAATTCGAGGTACTAAGCGTTCAGGCGAAACTTTCCAAACATTTGTACCTTACTTCGATGACAAGTTAGTATCTGACTTGGTTAAGAACGACGTAAGAGTGTACGGTGAACCACCAGAAGAGCAGTCTCTTCTGACGTCTATTTTCATCTCATGGTTCCCCATGTTACTGCTTATTGGTGTATGGATTTTCTTCATGCGTCAAATGCAGGGTGGCGGCGGCCGTGGCGCTATGTCATTCGGTAAAAGCAAAGCTCGCTTGCTTGGTGAAGACCAAATTAAGACAACATTTGCTGACGTAGCAGGCTGTGACGAAGCGAAAGAAGATGTATCTGAATTGGTAGACTTCCTACGCGACCCGTCTAAGTTCCAAAAGCTTGGTGGTAAAATTCCGAAGGGCGTACTTATGGTAGGTCCTCCTGGTACGGGTAAAACGTTGCTTGCGAAAGCTATCGCGGGTGAAGCAAAAGTACCGTTCTTTACTATCTCAGGTTCTGATTTCGTTGAAATGTTCGTGGGTGTAGGTGCATCTCGTGTGCGTGACATGTTCGAACAAGCGAAGAAAGCAGCACCGTGTATCATCTTCATTGATGAAATCGATGCGGTAGGTCGTCAACGTGGCGCAGGTTTAGGTGGTGGTCACGATGAGCGTGAACAAACCCTTAACCAGATGCTTGTTGAAATGGACGGTTTTGAAGGTCACGAAGGTATTATCGTTATTGCGGCAACTAACCGCCCTGACGTATTAGACCCTGCGCTACTTCGTCCTGGTCGTTTTGACCGTCAGGTAGTGGTTGGTCTTCCAGATATTCGTGGTCGTGAACAAATTCTTAAGGTTCACATTCGCAAAGTACCAGTGGCTGATAACGTAGAGCCGTCAGTTATTGCTCGTGGTACACCAGGCTTCTCAGGTGCTGACCTTGCTAACCTAGTAAACGAAGCTGCATTGTTCGCTGCTCGCGGCAACAAGCGCCTTGTTTCTATGGAAGAGTTTGAGAAAGCGAAAGACAAAATCATGATGGGCTCTGAGCGTAAGTCTATGGTGATGTCTGAGCCTGAAAAAGAAATGACAGCGTATCACGAAGCGGGTCACGCTATCGTAGGTCGCTTAGTGCCAGAGCACGATCCGGTATACAAAGTGTCAATCATTCCACGCGGTCGCGCGCTGGGTGTGACCATGTACTTACCAGAGCAAGACCGAGTGAGCCACTCTAAACAGCACTTAGAAAGTATGATTTCTAGCTTGTTTGGTGGGCGTATTGCTGAAGCCATTATTTATGGTGACGACAAAGTAACCACGGGTGCATCTAACGACATCGAACGCGCAACTGAAATTGCACGTAAGATGGTGACCCAATGGGGCTTGTCGAGCAAAATGGGCCCAATGCTTTACGCTGAAGACGAAGGTGAAGTGTTCCTAGGCAAGTCTATGTCTAAGGCAACAAACATGTCTGATGACACAGCACGTGCCATTGATGCGGAAATTAAGTCACTGATTGACCGCAACTACGAGCGCGCTCAAAAGATCCTTGAAGACAACATCGATATTTTACATTCAATGAAAGACGCACTGATGAAGTACGAAACCATTGATGCTAAGCAAATTGATGATTTGATGAACCGCACTGACGTTCGTCCTCCTGCTGACTGGGATGACAGCAAGCCATCGGGTGGCGACAAGCCAAGTGGTGGTGCACCGGTTCGCGAAGGTGAAATCAAAAATGACGGTGTAGACAAACCGTCGGTAGGTAAGCCGGGCGATATTCCAAGCTAACCTTCTACATCCATTGAAAAACGCCAGTTTAACTGGCGTTTTTTGTTAGAGCTGATTGATTTTAATCTGGGAATTTGACTTACAGTTTATGTCACTGTGTTAGCTGAGTTATTTATTTCGTTACGCTTTACATTTTTCTTTGCAAAGAACAATGAAAAAACACGACGAAGAACAAACTAAAGAATTCAGCAAGCAACAAGGCAAAGAGCATGCATTTTTAACTAGGTTTCATTACTAACACAGCAGGTCAAAATCAGTTTGCTTTATAGCTTCATTTCTCAACATATTTTCTGTCTAAGAAATACGGTAATTTCAAAATAAAGATAATGCAGGTAATTCATGCAGTTTGGTAAGTACTTCATAGATCTGTCACAGCCTCAGGTAATGGGCATTTTAAATGTTACTCCTGATTCATTTTCTGACGGCGGCAAGCACACAAATGTATCTCAAGCCCTTGACCATGCGCTTCGCATGATTGAAGAAGGGGCAACTTTTATTGATATAGGTGGTGAATCGACAAGGCCAGGCGCGCCCGACGTATCGCTGCAGGAAGAACTTGATCGCACAATACCCGTTATTGAAGCCGTAGCTAAAAATACCCCATGTGTTATTTCTATTGATACCAGCAAGGCTGACGTTATGCGGGAAGCGGTGAAAGCTGGCGCGGGGCTAATCAACGATGTCCGCGCGTTACAAGAGCCTGGTGCATTGCAAGTAGCAGCTGAAGCACAAGTACCTGTTTGTCTAATGCATATGCAGGGGCAACCCAGAACCATGCAGCAAAGCCCTGAGTATGATGATGTAGTGAGTGATGTGGGGCAGTTTCTACTCGCGCGTACCAAAGTGTGTGAAGAAGCGGGCATTGCTAAAGATAAGATTTTGTTCGACCCAGGCTACGGTTTCGGAAAGTCACTGGAACACAATTATACGCTGGTGAAACACTTGCCATCGCTTATGAAGCTGGGTTACCCAGTGCTAGTAGGCATGTCTCGCAAGTCGATGATTGGCAATTTGCTAAATAGAAAAGTGGATGAGCGCTTGGCGGGAAGCATAAGCCTCGCTACAATTGTCGCCCAAATGGGCGCACAGATAGTTCGCGTTCACGACGTGAAAGAAACAGCTGATGCTGTCAATATCGTGAAAATGCTGAATTCAGTAAAATAAGGAATAATAATGACGCAGCGCAAATATTTTGGCACCGACGGTATCCGCGGAAAGGTAGGCGAGAGCAATATCAACCCAGAGTTTGTTACAAAACTCGGGTGGGCAGCAGGTAAGGTCCTTGCCGGACGAGGGACGAACAAAGTACTTATTGGTAAAGACACGCGTATTTCTGGCTACATGCTAGAGTCGTCTTTAGAGGCTGGTTTATCGGCTGCTGGTATCAATATCGGCTTGCTAGGCCCCATGCCAACGCCAGCCATTGCTTATCTCACCAAAACATTTCGCTCAGAAGCAGGGATAGTGATTAGTGCGTCACATAATCCGTTTTATGACAACGGCATTAAATTTTTCTCAGCGCAAGGCTTTAAGCTTGATGATGATATCGAATTAGCGATTGAAGATATGCTTGAGCGTCCAATGACATGTGTGGCATCTGATAAGCTGGGTAAGGCCACGCGTATAAACGACGCTGCGGGTCGTTATATTGAGTTTTGTAAGGGGACATTCCCTTCAGAATTATCGCTGACAGATCTTAAAATTGTTGTGGACTGCGCACATGGCGCAACGTATCACATTGCCCCCAATGTATTGAGAGAGTTAGGTGCTACGGTTATCGAACTTGGTACAGCGCCGAACGGTTTAAACATTAACGACGGAGTGGGCGCAACCTCAATGGATGCGATTGTTGAAAAGGTTAAGGAGACCGGCGCTGATCTTGGCTTTGCCCTAGACGGCGATGGCGATCGCATTATGATGGTAGACCATTTAGGTAACGTGTTAGATGGTGACCAGATTGTTTACATCATTGCCCGCGACGCGCTTAAGAACGGCAAAATGCAGGGGGGGGTCGTTGGCACGTTGATGAGTAATTTGGGCCTAGAAAATGCGTTGTCAAAGCTTGGTGTTCCTTTCGCAAGAAGTAATGTTGGCGACCGTTATGTGATGGAGCTGCTACAGCAAAAAGGCTGGTCTATTGGCGGTGAAAACTCTGGTCATGTTCTCAATCTTAATATGAGCTCTACGGGTGACGGTATTGTAGCTGGGCTTCAAGTGCTTGCCGCAATGCTTCGTTCGCACATGGACTTACACGACTTAGCAAGTGGGTTTGAAATGTACCCGCAAACGCTAGTTAACGTGAGGTACGCTAACCAAGAAGTGGATTATTTAGCACACAGCAATGTACAAAATGCTAAGAAAGAGGCTGAGTCTGCGTTAGGTAAAACGGGCAGGGTACTTCTACGTAAAAGTGGTACTGAGCCGTTAATTCGTGTGATGGTTGAGTCGAATGACGAAAGCCAATCTCACAAATGGGCAGAACATATTGCTGAAACTGTTCGTAATCTCGCCAATTAGTTGGCGTAGCAGGAAATTTTGCTTTTTGTGCTTGTATCTTCTCAATTAAATAGTTAATATCACGCCCGCTTTGAAGACAGGGCTAAGGTCTGCGTTGTGAGTAAAAATCTTAGAAAGCCATTCGTGGCTGGCAACTGGAAAATGAACGGAAATTTGGCATTAGTTGCTGAATTTAATCAAAAACTGGCGAATGTAAAAGCTGATTCGGAAATCGTTATTTGCGCTCCTTCACTTCTTTTACACGCATTTGAAACCCATTCGTTTGCCATTGGTGCTCAAAACGTAAGTCATCTTAATAACGGCGCTCACACTGGTGAGTTGTCAGTTGAAATGCTTAAAGAAGCAGGTTGCGGTTACGCAATTGTTGGGCATTCAGAAAGACGAGAAGACCAAGGCGAGTCAAGCGAACTTGTTGCATTAAAGGCAAAGCAATGTGTTTCTTCAGGTGTCGTACCCATCATTTGTGTAGGTGAGCCACTTGAAGTGAGAGAAGCAGGTGATGTTGAATCGTTTGTTGGCGAGCAACTAGATGCACTAGTTAGCGCCATGTCGATAGACGAACTCAGCAAAACTGTTATTGCATACGAGCCGATTTGGGCAATTGGTACTGGTAAAACAGCCAGCCCTGAGCAAGCACAAGAAGTACACGAATTTATTCGCGGCTACTTTAATAAAGTAGATGCACAATTGGCTCAAGGCCTTCGTATTTTGTACGGTGGTAGTGTTAAGCCAGATAATGCTGAAACCCTATTTGCACAGAAAGATGTAGATGGCGGTTTAATTGGCGGAGCCAGTTTAAAAGCTGAAGATTTTATTTCAATTTGCCAAGCGGCAAACTGACGAGGTATTTATGATTTACGAAGTGCTATTAGTAGCATACCTAATTGTAGCGCTATTACTTATTGGATTTGTATTGATCCAACAAGGTAAAGGTGCAGATATGGGCGCTTCATTTGGCTCAGGCGGTTCAAACACTGTTTTCGGTTCATCAGGTTCAGGTAACTTCATGACTCGTACGACCGCTATATTAGCAGGCTTGTTCTTCTTAATTAGCCTTTCTTTGGGTGCAATGACTGCAAACCGTGAAAGCGCAGAAGATGAGTGGAACAACCTAGAAGTTCCAGCGGCAGTAGAAGAGCCAGTAGAGCTACCAGCTGATCAAGACGTACCAGTTATTGAAGATGCAGCTCAAAGTGACGTTCCTGTTGTTGAAAGCGATGTAACAGACGTACCAAAGTCTGACGACGCTGAAGGTTCAAACTAAAAAGTTTTCGCGGAAGTGGTGGAATTGGTAGACACGCCATCTTGAGGGGGTGGTGAGCATAGCTCGTGCGGGTTCAAGTCCCGCTTTCCGCACCAAATAAATGTAAAGGCCAGCGCAATGCTGGCCTTTTCTGTTTTTACACTGTGTAATTCTTGTTAAGGTGACCCTGTACGCTCACTTTTAATTGGCCTTGTTAATTGTAACAAAGCGTTAAAATCTAAAATTTACAGGATGTTATGTCTGTTCCTATTTTTATTATTCGGCTATGCTTTTCAATACTTAGTCACACTGTCTGCGACATAAACAAAACAATTTTTACGAGGCACTATAGTGCAAAAAACACTTAGTCAGAGTTTGTTCCAAACCCTATTCATAGGGATTGTGATAGCATCACTTCTGATAATTGGAGCAGTGTGGCGCTCAGCCAATACTCTCGTTGTTCAAAACATTGACCACAATATTGTTTTAGCAGAGAAAGTATTCGATAAAGTGGTTGCGGATCGTCAAGCTGTCATACGCAACGTTTCAAAAGTACTGTCTCGCTCATTTGATTTCAGGCGTGCGGTAGGCACAGAGAATATACCCTCTATTGAAGCGGCGTTTACCAGTTACGCGCAGAGACTAAACACCGATATCATCGCTCTGGTAAGTCTAGACCATCAAGTAGTTGTAACGCGTACAGACCTATTTGAAGTCGGTCAAAATGTGGAAAGTAGCCTTGCATTGGTTGCTAAAGGGAAAGACAGCGGTTTCTTCGTAGTAGATAACAAATTAGTACAGTTAAATCTAATTCGCGTAGAAATACCTACGCTTAGATATTACATGCTAATAGGCGTTGAGTTTGATAGCAGATTATTAGAAGAGCTAAAAGCGCTCGTAGACGCTGAAATTATTATCTCAAGAACTGATACCAATGACGTTCTTACGACTACCTTAAAAGAAAATGATGCGCAACGGATCCTCGCGTCAGAACACGACCCCTCGTGGATAGATGTAACGTTTAAAGACGAGCTTACTTACTTTGCCCGTGAGGTGAATATCGCCTCTGATGGCAATTTGCCGGTTAAGATAACTCTAGCTGTAGATACAACGTCTTCATTTAGTGCTTTCACACGTATTCAATTGACGATTCTGGCATTTTGCTTAGTCGCAATATTCATTGCTCTGGGTCTTTCTCTGCTGCTTGCCAGGAACGTGAGTCGACCAGTGTCTACCTTGGTAAAAGCAGTGAATAAGGTCGCGTCAGGAAGCTATGGCGCAACCCTTGACGCACCGTCGAACCTCAAAGAGATTACCGAACTTGCCAACGCAGTCGACAGCATGCAAGCAAGTATTAAAAGCCGTGAAAATCATATTCGTTATCAAGCAGAACACGACGTGCTTACCGGGCTTTTCAATCGGAACTATGTTGAAGGCTTCTTCGAGTCACAACTGCAAGAAGAAAGAGAGTTACAGGTTGTTGCCATTACCGTAATCGGATTTCGAACCATTAACGACCTCTACGGTTACTCTAACGGCGATAATACACTGAAAGCATTGGCCGAGAGGCTTCAGCGTTGGCCTGGTACATCCGCAAGATTAGCTGGCGGTGAGATTTTATATATTACGCAAGATTCACTTAATGATGACCAGCTCGAAACGCTCAAGCACATATTGGAGCAACCAGTGGAAAGTAATCTGATTGCAATTCCAGTAAAAGTCGCCATGGCGGTTATCCAGTGCCCGCAAGATGCAACAACATCAGAAGAATTATTCAGAAAAATGAATATTGTTACTGATGAAGCGATACATAGCGACAGCTGGTGCGTTCGCTATAGGACAGAACTAGAAGATAAATACAATCGCAGACTATCAATTACCACTGAACTAAAACGTGCACTGGCTAGCCAGCAAAACGAACTGTCCATGGTTTACCAGCCAAAAATAGATCTGCAGACAATGAAAGTATGCAGCATGGAAGCGCTTATTCGCTGGAATAATAGTGTTCTGGGCTTCGTTCCACCTGATGAGTTTATTACCATCGCTGAGCAAGCAGGGTTAATTGAGCAAGTTACAACTTGGGTAATGAAGCAAACCATTTCAGACTTAGCTTATTTTAGAGGCATGGGGTATGGGTTCACCGTTGCGATGAACTTATCTACTCAGGATATTCAAAATAAGGTACTTCTAGGGAAGCTGGTGTCGCTTTTAACTCAGGAAGGTCTGTCACCTGAAGCTCTGGAACTTGAAATAACAGAAAGCGATTTAGTTGCTGACGCCTCGCTTGCTATAGAGAACCTTAATGAACTAACGGCGCGGGGCTTTCATTTCGCCATCGACGACTTTGGTACAGGCTATTCGTCGTTAGCCTATTTAAAGAACTTGCCCGTAAAAACGATTAAAATTGATAAGAGTTTTATTCTGTCGCTCGCGAGTGATGAAAACGACCAGCAAATTGTTCATACCGTGCTGAGTTTGGCGAATGTGTTTAATTTAAAGGTTGTGGCTGAAGGTGTTGAAGACGTAGCGTCGCTTGAAATCTTAAAGGACTGGGGCTGTGATATCGTTCAAGGTTATTACATTAGTCGCCCACTTAGCCGTTCAGACCTTGAAGACTGGCTTCAAAATACGCCTTTCGGTGAATAGCTATTTTTTCAAATTAAATTTATTGTTTTACAGTAATCACCATGCCTTTGCCGCAGTATTTGGCGACATGGCATCGTAAATGCAAAACAAATAATGAAGCGTGTAAAACGCTCTGCGGGCCTGATTTCTTCGCCAAAGTGTGAGTATTTTGCCCACTGAGTTGTGAAATTACTTCAAAAACAAGGAATTTATTATGGACATCATTCGTATACTTTTATCGATTTTACTTCCACCGCTGGGCGTATTTTTACAAGTGGGTATCGGTGCTCACTTTTGGATTAATATCCTTTTAACTATTCTTGGCTATTTCCCAGGTGTTATTCACGCTGTTTACATCATCGCTAAAAAGTAGGTGGTGAAAAACGCTGTATTGGCGGCTATGCAATAAATTGCATAGTCGTCGCGAGTACAGCAACCAAATATGAAATAAACAAAAGCCAGCTTTAATAGCTGGCTTTTTACGTGATGACTGTTTGTCGAATAGGACGATTTCGGCAACGTGACATATCCCATGTTAGGCGGTGAGCTTTTCGTCGTCTAACTCTTGCTTCATCTCTTTTTGATATTCATCTGCAAGTTTTGTTTTTTGGCGGTCATTAAGTACATTGCCTGCAACTTGGAAGAATTCCTGTTCTTCGTCGGCAAGGTGATGTTCCACCTTTTCCTGAAGTGTTTTCAAATGACGCAACCAAGCTGGTGAACTCATATCCGTATCATCGAGCTTTGCGAGTAGCTCATCAATTTCGTGATGCTCTGCAATGCCGTGACGTGTTAAATCTACAGTGGCATCTTTCTCCAGAAGATGAGAATAGAAATGGCGTTCTTCAGCGATGGCATGACTTTCAAGCTGTGTCTTAAGCTCTTGAAAATATTCACGGCGCGCAGCAGTGTTTCCGCTTGTTTCAGCTAGTATTTTAAGCAGTAAACGTTGCTTTTCATGGTCTTGACGCAAAGCTTCAAAAATTTTCATGGGTAGTTCCTTATAAATACCTAAAAAATGAATCACACCTGTGGTAATGCTATTTTTATTCCATGAATGGAATATCTGTTACGCGCTGATTTTTATAAGAAATTTCAAATGAAGTGACACAGAGTCATTGAATTGGGAAAGGGGACAACGCAAATTTTACAAGTCAGTTTCCGATAAATTCACGGCAGTAAGTCCGTGAATTTACCGAAAGAGGGAGATGGGATATGCGCTACACGCCTTGTGCGACCATGGCGTCAGCGAGTCTACGAAATGCTGCTACATTGGCGCCTTTCATATAATCAACGTAGCTGCTTCCAGCATCGCCTTCAGATTTACCCTCATCAACACAGCGCTGATGAATGCTTTCCATAATTGAATAGAGCTGTTCATCGAGTGCGCTTGCGTTACGTTGATTGAACATGGCGTTCTGGCTCATTTCTAAGCCCGATAGCGCAACGCCGCCAGCGTTTGATGCTTTGCCTGGTACGTACGCAATTTGGGCGTCTAAAAACAAAGCCTGCGCTTCATTTGTGCACGGCATATTCGCACCTTCTAGTACCATTTGGCAGCCGTTATCTAGCAGTGATTTTGCATCTTCTTCAAGTAGTTCGTTTTGCGTAGCGCAAGGCAGTGCTATGTCGCATTTTAAATGCCAAGGCTTTTTATCAGCTATCCACTTGCCCATGTTTTCATCTGCCATGTCAGCAAGGATATTGTTGCGGTTTGCATGGTTGTCGATTGCCCATTTAAACGCGGTATCAGTTAACCCATTCTCATTATGTAAAAGCCCTCGGCTATTAGACAGCGAAATAACTTTTCCGCCTTTCTCTACCGCTTTAAGTGCAGCATGCAACGCTACGTTTCCGGCTCCAGACACTGCAATGGTTTTGCCTTCAATTGGAGTACCTTGATGTCGACATACCGCTTCTAAAAAGTAAATTAAGCCAAAGCCTGTGGCTTCAGTACGTACATAGCTACCACCAAATTCTAAGCCTTTACCAGTTAATACGCCTTCGAACTTATTGTTTAGCCTGCGATATTCGCCATAAAGGTACCCTATTTCTCTCGCGCCGACGTTTATGTCACCTGCAGGTACATCGGTGTTCGCGCCAATATGTCGCTGTAATTCACGCATGAAGGCTTGGCAAAACAACATAATGTCGCGATCAGTACGCCCTTTGGGGTTAAAGTCTGACCCGCCTTTACCTCCACCCATGGGTAAGCCGGTCAGGGCATTTTTGAAACACTGTTCGAAAGCAAGAAACTTAAGCACCGATAAGTTGACGGTAGGATGAAAGCGCAAGCCACCTTTGTAAGGACCCATGGCTGAATTGTGCTGTACACGCCAACCTTGATTGACTTCAATATTGCCATCACTGTTCATCCACGACACGGTAAAATAAATAATGCGTTCAGGCATGCAAATGCGTCTTATAATATCGAACGCTTTGTAGTTTTTGTTTGCATTGTAAATAGGAACAATATCTTCTAATACTTCGTGTACCGCCTGTAGGTATTCCGTTTCGTTAGCAAATTTCTCATTAAGAAAGGTATAGATTTCTTCAAAGTTACTTTTCTGAGTCATGTACTGCTTAATCCTTTTCTTCAAAATTGGTGAGAACGGTAAGGCTTCGAGGGCATGTTTTTATCTCAAGCTTTTCGCCTTCGTAAATCTCGCCGTCGACAGCATACGCCGTGGGCTTATCAAATGTTAACGTTATGCTTGATGCGCGTTCGTGCCGTATTGATTCAGATTGCTTCTTTGCTTCAGCTGGACTTAGCACTAGCTCTGCTAACGATGCGAATTGTTTATCAGAGCTGGGCTGAGGTAATAGCCAGGTCAAATCAAGCTTTCCATCGGTGATGTCGGGCGGCTCTGCGCCTTGAGCAAGTGCTGTGGTCATTGGAGCTGCGTTTGCAATAACAAAGCTCGGCGTTTCTAAGGTTTCAGCTGGCTGGTTGTCTTTTGCTACTTTAAACGTCATGTTTTCATTATTTGAAATCGCGTTCCA
>NZ_JACSOE010000033.1:0-45845 GCF_014349115.1 Alteromonas sp. BZK5
TTGTGATGGCTGTTGTCGGCTACGCCATAAATTATTTGGGGGGCAACTGGGGAGCGACGGTTCAAATCATATTGGTTGTGATGTCATTCGCATTGCTCGCCACGGTATTCTTGTCCAACGGCTTTCGCACTAAGATAAAAGTATTTATCACTAAACATTTCTTTGCGAATCAGTTCGACTACCGGGTTGAATGGGTGAAATTAACGCAGTGGTTAACACGTGCAGGGGATACCTCATCAGATGTTTACCACGCTGGCCTAACAGGAATGCTTAACGCCATTCAATATGAGTCAGGTCTGCTGTTTAAAGTAACTCAGAATGGCTATGAATGCGTGGCTAAGGCATCACCTATTACAAACACTGCGTTAACAGATAACAATGAATCGTCAACTGATTCGAAAGAAAACAACGCTACCTGTACAACGTTGGAAACGCTCGCAAGTTACAGCGACAAAAATGGCTGGATCATTGATACGGACGCCTATCTCGTCAAACCATTCGATTACGAGGGGTTAAAGCTAGATAGAGATGCACTAAAAGCGTGGGGCTACCAACTCTTCGTGCCTTTCTTAAAAGAGGGTAAACTGTGGGGATTTGCTGTTCTCGCGTCAGGAGACAATGAAAAAATCACTTTAAATTGGGAAGTGAAAGACTATCTAACCGCCGTATCTGAGCAAGTAGGCACGTACATGCAGCACCACGAGGCCGCTCAAGTGGTAGCAGAAAACGCCCAGTTTGCGGCGTTCAATCGAATGTCTGCGTTCGTTTTACATGACTTAAAAAATGTACTTGCTCAAGTCGACCTTATTCTTGCCAATGCTCAACAGCATAAACACAACCCTGAATTTATCGAAGACACCTTCGAAACCTTGGAGCATACTAAGGCAAGAATGGAAAAAATGCTCAAACAGCTGACTGATAAGAAGGCCGTTGAAGAAGGTGTAAACTCAGAATTTTTGATTTCGGAGCTGGCCAAAGATGTGGTCAACAACCGCTGTTCAGGTTTACGTCCGCTACCAACAGTTCATGTGCTAAAAGAAACGGCCGTGACGGTTGATAAGGATAAGGTGGCAAACGTGCTTTATCACCTAATCAGCAACGCTCAGCAGGCAACCGCAGATGACGGAGAAGTCGACGTGGTGATTACTGGAAATTCTGACAACAAATCGCAGCTAGTTTTGATAGAAGATACAGGGTCAGGTATGGATAAAGCGTTTATTGAAGAGCGACTATTCAAGCCATTTGATACTACAAAAGGCAATGCTGGTATGGGTATTGGTGCATATGATGCAAAAACATATATCGAGTCTATCGGTGGCAAACTAACTGTTCAAAGTGAACCTGGACGCGGTAGCTGTTTTACGCTGTATTTTCCGATAGGATAGGGTGTATAACTAAAAAGTGGATATTATCAAATCCACTCCCTTTCGATGGATGAAGTAGAATAATAGGATGATGAAATGACCGATACCATTTTGGTAGTAGATGATGATTTAGGTATCCAAAAGCAACTCAAATGGAGTCTTACCGATTACAACGTTGTTTTTGCGGACGATCACACATCTGCCATAGCCCAGCTCCGTCGTTTTGAACCTAAGGTTGTTACCCTAGATTTAGGGCTTCCGCCAGATCCAGCGAATGCCTCGGAAGGTTTGCGTATTCTTCACGACATCATTTCGCTAGCGCCTAGAACCAAAGTTATTGTTGTTACAGGTAATAACGATAAACAACACGCATTAAAAGCAATCGATTTTGGGGCATACGATTTTTATCAGAAGCCTATCGATTCAGATACCATCAAATTATTGGTGCACCGTGCGCTTAACCTGTCTAAGTTAGAGCATGAGAATAGCATTCTTGCCCGCACCCGTTCTGGCATGTCCAGAATAGTGGGTAACAGCGAAGCTATTCAAAAAGTGGTACGTCGCGCTGAGAAAATTGCCAATACCGACATAAGCACTCTGTTACTTGGTGAAAGTGGCACAGGGAAAGAAGTTTTCGCGCGCAGTATTCACGAACACAGCCCTAGAAAAGACAAACCTTTTGTTGCTATTAACTGTGCGTCTATCCCAGAGAACTTACTAGAAAGTGAGTTGTTCGGTTACGAAAAAGGGGCGTTTACTGGCGCGAACAAAACCACCGTCGGCAAGATAGAAACAGCACAAGGCGGAACACTATTTTTAGATGAAATTGGTGATATGCCCATTGGTCTGCAAGCTAAGATGCTTCGGTTTTTGCAGGAGCGCGTGATCGAGCGCGTTGGTGGACGCAATGAAATTCCCGTTGATATACGCGTAATTTGTGCAACGCACCGCGATTTACAGGCTATGGTGGCGCAAGAAACATTCAGGGAAGATTTATATTACCGTGTGGGGGAAATGCCGATCATGATCCCTCCATTACGTGAACGAGACCAAGACATTATTTTACTTGCACGTACGTTCTTAAATATTTATCGCGAAGAATTCAAAGTTAAAGCGAAGAGCTTTTCAGAAACTGCAGTTAACGCCATGCTAGCCCATAAATGGCCGGGCAACATTCGAGAAATGCAAAATAAGCTAAAGTCAGCGGTTATTATGGCTGAAGGTACGGTAATTCAACCTGACGATTTAGGCTTGATGCCCGTAGATGCACATGATGAGCCTGAAACGTTGAACCTGCGTGAAGTGCGAGAAATAGCTGAAAGTCGAGCTATTCGCAGGGCCTATCAAAAAGCAGATAAGAATATGTCTAAAACGGCAGAATTACTTGGCGTCACTCGTCCCACGTTGTATTCGCTCATTGATAAGTATCATATGGAAGACATCAAAAATAGCGATTAAGGTAGACATGACTACCAAACAGGTGAGAAATGTACTTCTCACCTGTTGATATCTGGGCGAACTCGTCGTTCGCCTTTATCCTTGTGTACTCACCTAAAATACAAACTGGCAGTGAGACTCTGCTAAGACGTCATGACCGCTGAAGGTCACCTCAACCGACACTTGATTAGAGCCACGCTCAACAAAGATAACGTTCCCACAAATGTTACACACGTGGTGGGTTTCGTCATTAGCTTCGTGTAGTTCCCCTAGCGCTGACGGTGCACAGTCAATTACCAGCTGTTCTTTTTCAATTGTAACGCGCAATTCACTGGTGTCTGAATGGGTTAGCGTTTCGTCATCGGCGTCAAGCTCTCCGATATGATCAATTTCATATTGAATTGCTTGGCAGCTGCAGCTTCCTCTGTACATATCTCTATTCCTCTACTGCTATTTCTCGAGGGTCTCCGGCCATTTGATACTTGCCACGTTGTTGAACGATGTGGCAATTCTCGAACCAGGAAAATTAAACTTCGTATCTAGTGGAGTGGGGTATTCCCTTGGAGTTTTAAGCGTTTCGATTACGCCAACCCATCCATTTCTCCCTGATAATTTGGTGGCATACAGCGCGTAATCGATAACGGCGAATGTGCGTTTCCACGCGGTATCAAAGTCTTCCTCTTTATCTGGAGGAAGCAGCGAAAAGCCAATGCTACAAGTAATATTGATTGGTTTTTCTAAGCCGATATCAAAAGGAGTGTTTGCGACCATTTCTCGGCAGCGCTCGGCAACCTCAGGGAGCTCTTCACGAGTAGATTGGCGACAAACCACCAAAAACTCCTCGCCTCCCCATCGAATAATTAAATCCGTTTGTCTGAACACCTCTTTGAGGACATTGGCAAACGCTGATAGCACTTTATCGCCGGCAATATGCCCATAGTCGTCATTGACGCGCTTAAAGTGGTCGATATCAATAAGTAAGCAAAGTAAGTCTTGTTTCGTCTTTCCTGTACTGGGGCTTTGTTTTGCCGAGAACTGGCTGCGCCTTATTTCACCGGGAAGCTGCGATTCGAGGTAGTGCCTATTGTACAAACCCGTTAACGGATCGCGCAGGCTTACCTCTTCTAGCGTTTTATAGGCTCTTTCCAGTTCTTGATTTTTTTCTTGAAGATTTAATGTTTGCTGGCGTACTTCTCTGCGCAAAATAATCGTTTGCTGACGTTGTTTGTAGCGGCTCCACACTAAAAACGTCAATAGTAACGCTGCTAATGATATGCTCCAAAAAAGCGTCGTCTGCAGGTTTTCTCGCTCAGCTTGCGCTAACGCCAGCTGCTTGGACTCTTCCAGTTTCTCCAACGTCCTAGATTGCCTCACAAGCTCAATCTCAGCCTGCAGACCTTCAACGGCAGACTTGTTTTCTGAATCAAGTAGTACCTCACGCAGCTGCTGCATAACAGATTGAATATCTAAGGCTTTTTTGAATTCGCCTAGTGATACAAAGGCGCTTAGCTGTAACGAAAGAAAACTAAGTTGTCCTCTAAGGTCTCTATTTTTTCTCGCGTCAATGGTACCCGTGCGGGCCTCTTCTAAGGCTAATTCGAAACTCTGCTCTTTCATATAGGCTTGCGCTAAAGCGAGTCTGCCTTCTTTGACCAATTTTGCCTGGCCCGATGAATCAGCAAATTGCATGGCTTCTTGCAATAACTCTCGCCCTTTAGCCGTATCGCCGTTTTCAACCAATGCTCTTCCCAATAGCATTTCTGCCTCGGCTATGGCCCCTACATCAGAGGTGGATAGCAGGAGTTCAAGACCTTCGTTAATTGCTTTTATCGCTTGGTCTACAGAGCCTGTTTTGAGAGACAGGGCACCAATACGAGTTTTGATCACACCAAGTAATCGGGTTTCCTGTGTTTCCTCGATACTATTGAAAGCGTCTTGGTAGTAGGTATGAGCCAACGTAGCTTGGTTGAGCAAACTGTATATCTCACCGATGCGCAGCAACGTAACACTCATTTCACTGGCCATGTTATTTTCACGAAAATAACGTAGCGCTTGCTTTAACGGTTCCAAAGCGGTTTCAATTTCGCCTTGTTCTTGTTGAATTATGCCTAGCTCAAGGTTCAATTGAGCCTTAAGTAATTCATTACGCTCAATTTGAGCAATAGACATAGCGCGACGCACATAAGTCAGTGCAATGGCATAATTTGAGAGGTGTCTTTCTGAGGTGGCTAGTTGTAATAGCGTTGACGCCATTTTGTTTAATTCACCATCTGTGGTGTAGCGCTCTAAGGCGGCATTAAAAATGGCTTTTGACACCTCAAAACGCGATGCGTTTTGAAGTAAGAGCCCGAGGGCAGAAAATGTATCAGCAGACATTTGCTGCTGTTGTAGCGCTTGCTCTAAAAGCAACAGTGCCTTGCTATCGGCGTCAGCATATTGCTTGGCATTTAAAAGATTCTCGACATCAGCAATCTCGGTCTTGAAAAGCTCGAACGCTTCTACCGTTTTTACCTGTGCGCCATGCACAGCAATTAGCAGGGCACACACCAGCACGCGCACGGTGCTAAATCCTTCACGGCCCATTCGATTGTATCTCCTATACACTGTCAGAACATGCTGTCGGTGAGTATCTCAGTAGGCTAACGCCAAGGCAACATCATTATTGTGAAGGATAAAACGAATGAAATACGTATTTGGATTTATACTTTAGTCTAATTTATGCTGTTATTTTCAATCCACTCTCGAATCAGTGCAGACTTGGCTTTACCTGTCTTTTGGGCAATGTTTGCAAGTTTTTCAATACATTGCGGTGTTAACGTAAAGGTAGCATGTCGCATACCTTCTGATTTTGCAGGCTTTCTTATCGGCACAACGCGGTCTGTACGAACGTCTTTTAGATCGTTTTTTGCCGCCGATGGTTGCTTTTTATCCACTTTACCTTGGGCATAAAGCAGCGCATCGTCGATAAAATCTTCTACAGTTCGTAGATTGGGCTTAGCTAACGGCTTCGACTTTTTGAGGTTGAGTAAACTCATAAGCATCCTCCACTTTCCCAGCTAATAGCTCTTCAAACAAGGTTCTTATTTCTGTGGCCGCTTTACCTTCTGGTTCACTCTCAATAACTGACTGCCCCGACTCTTCTGAATCGTCATACATGTTTCTACTGAAGGTAACAGAGTTTAGGACGGGAATACCAAATGAGCGACACACTTCTTTGGCCTCTAGAATACGGTTTGCCAGGCTAGGTAGAGAAGGGCACTGTGTGATAACGAATGCGGCGTTCATTTTCGGGTTAACCATTTTACAGGTAGATAAGATATCTTCCATGTGAGGTACCGTTTTGAGATCGCGACGTTTGGGTCTAAGTGGAATCAGTATATGGTCAGCAACCGCCATTGACGAGCGAAGCGCTAGGTTATCTTGTCCACCACAGTCTATTACAACGTAATCGTAATACTGACGCAGGCTAAGTAATTCGTTACGTATTTTACCGTATAACTGAACACAGTTAATTTCAGCGAGACGAGGGTTAGCTTTACGCTCTTGGATCCAGTCTGAGGTCGTTCGCTGCGGGTCACAGTCGACCATTAACACCTTGGCACCTTTTTCAGTGCGAAGATACACTGCAATGTTTTGTGCCAGGCAGCTCTTTCCGCTACCGCCTTTTTCTCCACCAACCAAAATAATCATGGTGATAACCCTCGAATATCGCTTATGTTAAAATACTGAGCGTTACGGTGGGTCGTGAATGGTGTCACGACCGTACCTAACCTCCACTCAAAGCATAGGCAGGCTATCAGCTAGGTTCAGCATCAAAATCGATATTAACGAATGTAAGACAATACCTATTGATTTGTGCAAAAACTCATTCTAGTCTTCTTACTTTATAATTGAGATTACCGATAAGAGGTTGTTATGTCAGAAAGTCGCTTCACTTCCAAAGAAGGCCAAAAAGTACCTAGCGTTTCATTTCCGTGCAGAGAAGGTGAGACGTGGGTAACGAAAACGACAGATGAATTATTTTCTGGCAAAAATGTTGTGGTCTTCTCACTTCCAGGTGCTTTTACACCAACCTGTTCTTCTACCCACCTGCCTCGCTATAACGCTTTAGCGAAAAAGTTTGCGAAACACGGCATTGATGAGATTGTTTGTGTATCGGTAAACGATACTTTTGTTATGAATGCATGGGCCGCAGATCAAGAAGCCGCTAACATAACCGTTATTCCCGACGGTAACGGAGAATTTACCGATGGCATGGGTATGCTAGTCGATAAAGCGGATTTGGGTTTTGGCAAAAGAAGTTGGCGTTACTCGATGCTAGTGAAAGATGGCGTGGTAGACAAAATGTTTATTGAGCCTGATGTAGCTGGCGACCCGTTTGAAGTGTCGGATGCAGATACCATGCTGGCTTACATTGCGCCAGAAGAGCAAACTAACGCGCCTGTTTCTATTATCACAAAACCGGGTTGTCCTTTCTGTGCTAAAGCGAAAAAACTGCTTGATGAAAAAGGCTACGAGTACGAAGAAATCGTGTTGGGTAAAGATGCATCACTAACCAGCTTAACGGCGATTAGCGGTCGTGAGACTGTGCCGCAGGTCTTTATCGGTGGTAAACATATCGGTGGTTCTGACGATCTAGAGGTTTACTTTAGCTAACGTAATATACGTATTAATCGTCACAAGAAACGGGAGCATGGTAAACTGCTCCCGTTTTTTATTAATTATCCGTAGCGGAGAATAATAGTGTCATCGAAGTTTTTTGTAAAAATGCTCATAGGTATTGTTGCGCTTTTAGGTGTAAATATGGCTATAGCCGCAAATTTATCTATGCCCGATACGAGGGAAATGAAAAGCAGAAGTTTTTCAGACCTTCAAAATCAGTTCAAAGCATTTTACGAAAATGAGTGGGGCCAAACCCAGCCGTGTAGAGAAACGGCACTCAATCGTTTTTCGGTATGCAGCAACGTATTGCGCAATGAAGGCAATTCGCCTTTCATGCTGACCAACAAATCAAGCAGCAAGGTGGCAGTGCTTATCCACGGCTTAAGCGACTCACCTTTCTTTATGCGTGAAATCGCCAACATCTTATTTGAACAGGGTTTTACTGTAGTCGTGCCGCTTTTGCCTGGGCATGGTAAACGAGATGCCGATGATGACATGTCTGACTGGGATTTAGCTGAGCGCTGGCAGGGGCATGTTGATGAAGTCATTAAATTGGCTGATAGCATGGGTGATACTTTGCTTATAGGTGGCTTCTCTACAGGTGGTGCGCTGGCGGTTGAACATTATCTGGATAGTGCAGGAAGCGAAGTAAATAATATTGATGGTCTTATGCTATTTTCTGGCGCGCTGGCGCTGTCTGATAATGCTGAAAGTATGTCTCGAATTTGGGGCATTAAACTTTTAGCCAGAATTATTGATGGAACCTATCAAACTCATGGCCCCAACCCTTACAAGTATCCAAATGTGGCAGGTTTAGCAGGGTTGGAATTGATGGATTTAATAAACATCATTCGGGACAAAGTCGAGGAAGGACAGCAAATTGAAGTGCCACTATTTGCCGCTCACTCTCAAGCTGATGTAACCACGCCAATTCGCGGCATAGAGCAGTTAATGGACGCAAGTGAAGGTCCGAATACCTTTTTCGTTATCGATGAATCGTACGGGTTGTGCCATGCAGATTTAGTTGTGAATACCAGCTTGCTCAATAAAATGAATTTCAACGCAAGCATGGTTAATCAGCAAGAAGAGTGTGCGGTACCTAAAGCAAACCCGCTATTTTCAACCATGGGCCTTATGTTGCGAGATTACCTGTCTCAGTTTGAATAAGTTACTGGGGTCTGTTGACCTTTGGTGTACAACAAAGGTCAACAGGCCCTAGCTTAGCGACATTAACGGCTGGCTTTACTGCTTGGTTACATCACGCTATTATTTCGTTGCACAATAGACAGCAATATTTTGAGTACAGTATTTGAGAAAGTTTCGGATTGGTTTAACGCGCAAACGGTATAGGTCGGCGAATGCAAGTTCGTTTATCCTTACACTGTTCTTAATGATGGCCCTCGTGTCGTCAGGTAGCGCTGTATCTATCGAACATTCATACGAACATGCCCATTCAATGTCGGTGATGACACCGCAGTCGGATGCTGCTCATGCTAACCATCAGGTTCGAATGTCTGAGTCTGCTAATACACATTGTCAGCACCAAGAATTGTCATCACAACATGCGGATTTAAGTGTTAAAAACAGCAAGAGCAAACCCGCTCAGTTCGACGGCGTACAAGTTAGCGATGCAGGCGTGAATAGCGTGAAAGCATCGAAGATGAGTGACATGTCTTGCTGCAAGGATGAATGTAATTGCCCAGCCGATCACTGTTTTAATCTTAGCGCGAGTGCGCTTATTCAGCCTACCGTTGAAACCGAAATATCGGTAACCAGAATGGCTGCCACTGCACCTATACTGGGGCAGCGCTCATCTCCTCACTTCGGGCAGTTTCGCCCACCTAAGTCACTTTTCACAGCATAGATCTATCTCGCGGATTTATTTCGCAGCAGAGACGTTTTTATGTCACGACGTCGTCTTGTCGTTTTGAGATGTCTCTAATCTTTTATCTATGTAACGCGTGGTAAGCCTTTTTGCTAATCCCCTTTGTCGAATTTAGCGAAGAGCGGGGCAACGTCAACACGCCTTACACCTGAAAAGTGATGTTATACATGAGCAACTATTCGGTACCCAAAAAAGTGAACGAAAGCGCTAACAGACCTTGTAAAGTAAGCGCTTTGTTCGCCTTAATTTTTGTGCTTTCTTCTTTTTTGATGGCTAATAAGCCCGTTGTCGCGCAGACCCTAAGCCTGGAACAAGCGCTGCAGTTAGCTATTCAATACGACCCTTTGCTTAAAGGGAATGCGCATCGAAAGGATCGCTTTAATGCAGAAGCTGAAGCGTCATCATATTGGGCAAATCCTCAGGTTTCAGCTTCTGTGCAAAACTTGCCTACCGACGGCTTCGCATTTGACCAAGAGCCTATGACGCAATTTAAAGTTGGTTTGAAGCAGCAGTTACCGCGAGGCGATGAAAACCTTTACAGCCAGAAAAAGTATCAGGTTATGGCTGATCAAATGTCGGTAGAGAGCCAAGTGAGAAAGGCGTGGCTTAAACGTGAGGTTACCCTTACCTGGTTAGATTGGGTCTATGCAACACGTCGCATTGGATTATTGGACAAAGAGAAATCATTGCTTACACAGCTACTCGATTTTACTGACTCCAGATACAGCCAAGGCGTTGGTGCAGCGGCCCAGCAAGACATATTGCAAGTGCGCTTGGCATTGTTGTCTTTAGACGATAAATACGTGGAGGCTTATCAGCAAAAAAATGAAGCGAGATCTGCACTTTCAAAATGGTTTGGTGCGCCGCTAGATGAATCTGTAAGTGCGCCCCTGACTCAATCAACACGAGACGCCATTGAAGTCGATGCCATTTTAAATGACAGCAACCTAAGCCTTTCTTCGTTCTTAACGGTTATTGAGAACAGTGAGCCTTTTTCAATACTACAGCATCATCCTGAGGCTATGCTGCTTCAAATTCAGACCCAGATAGAAGCGCAAAATGTGAACATAGCGCGAGAGCAAACTAAGTCTCAGTGGGCATTTGAAGCAAGTTATGGATACAGACAAGATGCACAAAATGGCGCAAGCCGAGCTGATTTTGTGTCATTGGGTGTTCAAGTAGACCTTCCGTTTTTCAACAAATCTCGTCAAGACGCTTCAATAGCCGCAGCGGCTTCCAAAATGAGTGCGTCTGAAACGGACTTCCGCTTGAAAGTGAACGAGCTTGCCGCGAATGCAGAGGTGCTTAAATCACGCTTGTCAGCGCTAAGTGAGCGCAAAGCGCTTTATGAAACGGCGTTAATTGGTGAAACACGGCAACTTTCTGAAGCTGAACTGACAGCTTATACCACAGACACCGGTGATATCGGTGATGTTGTCAATGCCAATCTCAAGCAAGTACAGGTACAGGATGATTTACTCAAAATCGACATCGAGCGCGCCAGAACATTGGCGTCACTTGCTTATTTGTACCTGCCCACTCACGCCCATTTTTTCGAATAAAGAGTAGTTAATATGACATCTTCAACTCACCCTGCTCCAGATACAAAAAGCACGCTAATAAAAGGTTTGCTAGTAGGTCTGCTATTTGGCGGCCTATTAGCGTTCGGCTTGGCTTCACTATTGTTGTCTGATTCATCAAAACACGGAAATGGCGAAAGTGCCCTTAGCGACGAAACTGATGATAAAGCCCCTTTATATTGGGTAGCGCCTATGGATGACAGCTATCGCCGTGACAAACCGGGAAAGTCACCGATGGGAATGGACTTGGTGCCAGTATACGCCAATGACGAAGCAACATCTGCGAAAAGTAATGAGCGTACGCCTGGTACCGTAATGATTCCGCCAAATGTACAGCACAATATAGGTGTTAAAGTCGCGCCCGTAGCCATTGGAACACTTCAACAGACCGTAACGGCGGTGGGCAACGTTGCTTACGATGAAGATAGCATTGTGCACATCCACCCTAGAGTATCAGGTTGGGTCGACAGGCTTTTCATTAAATCTCAAGGTGAGCAAGTAGAAGAAGGACAGGCACTTTATACCCTGTATTCGCCAGAATTAGTTAGCGCACAAGAAGAATACGTTTTAGCCCTTAAGCGAGGAGACGCACGTTTAATTCAGGGCGCAGCCGAGCGCCTAAGAACACTGGGGCTATCAAAGGGCGTTATCGAAGAATTGCAGAAAAGTAGACGGGTAGCACAAACCGTCACATTTAACGCGCCGCAAAGCGGTGTGGTAGAAGCTCTGAATATTCGGGAGGGGTTTTACGTTCAGCCCGGGACAACCTTGATGAGCATCGCACAGCTAGATACGGTGTGGGTGATTGCAGAGGTGCCTGAAAAGTACGCGCAAATCATAGCGCCTCATAATGGCGCTGTGATTACCCTCGACGAAATGGACCATGGGTCCGATGCTAAATGGGAAAGTCACGTAGAGTATATTTATCCGTCTTTGTCGGAAACAACGCGAACCCTGAAAGTGCGCATACCGCTAAACAATAACAACCACACGTTAAAGCCCAATATGTTTGCCCACGTTGGAATAAAGCCTACTCAACGCAAGGCAGCGTTACTGGTTCCTCGCAGTGCCGTTATTCGCACGGCTGAGGGCGCAAAAGTGGTACTCAGTGATGGCGATGGCAACTTTAAGTCGGTACGGGTAACGCTGGGGCAAAGCGATAGTACACATTTTGAAGTCGTCGAAGGCTTGCTGCCAGAGGATGATGTGGTGGTATCAGCACAATTTTTGATTGATTCAGAGTCGTCGAAAAGCAGTGACTTTGAGCGAATGAAAGCGCCCGATCATCAGGCCACGACAACAGGTACAATTGAGGCAATTGAATTGCCGGCTGACACCGAAACGAATGGCGCTTCGAATGACGCAAAGTTAGTGATCGCTCGCGGGCCGATTGAAAAATGGGGACGGGGACCTGCGACAATGTTATTTTCGGTATCAAAGCATATTGACTTATCTCAGTTCAAAGAAGGTGACAACATCATGTTCACCTTTGTGACTGGCGAAGAATTCACGGTTATCGATATGCGAAAGCGCAGTGAACATGCAATGGACAAGGGCATGGTTCATGGCACAGAACACAGCAATCATAAACATGATACGAGCAACCTGAAGGGCGATGGAGAGCAAAGCGATGCTCACGAGTCAATGGTTCACAAGTCGGCAGAACAAAAATCGATAAATCATAAGGAGCATATGCACCATGATTGAATCGGTAATTCGCTGGTCGGTAAACAATAGAATACTGGTATTGCTGAGCGCTATTATGCTCAGTACTGCTGGTGTCTGGGCGGTGAAAAACACCCCCGTCGATGCTATCCCTGATTTATCTGATGTCCAAGTTATAGTGAAAGTAAACTATCCCGGTCAGTCGCCGCAAGTGGTGGAAGATCAGGTGACGTTTCCTCTCACCTCTGCGCTAATGTCAGTGCCTGGCGCACAGACGGTGCGAGGGTATTCATTCTTCGGCGATGCCTACGTATATATAATCTTTGATGATGATACAGACATGTACTGGGCTCGAAGCCGTGTTCTGGAATACTTAAGCCAAGCGTCTTCGCAACTTCCAGAAGGCGTGACACCTCAGTTAGGTCCAGATGCGACAGGGGTAGGTTGGGTTTACATTTATGCGTTGGAAAACGATGCTAGTCAGCCAAATGCGCTAGATGCTGGTGAGCTAAGGGCGTTGCAAGACTGGTTCTTAAAGTTTGAGCTTCAGTCAGTTGAAGGCGTATCTGAAGTTGCGTCTGTTGGAGGGATGGTTAAACAATACCAAGTTATTGTCGACCCTGAAAAATTACGTGCCTACAACATTCAGCCATCCATGATAGAAATTGCCCTTAAACGGGGCAACCGCGCGTCAGGCGCTTCGGTTATTGAAATGGCCGAGGCAGAGTACATGGTTAGTGCGCAAAGCTACATTCAGGGCATTGACGACATACTGGCGTTGCCCACAGGTGTTATTAAGGACGGCGTTAGCATAACGATTAACGATGTAGCACAAGTGGTAGAAAGCCCGTTGATGCGCCGCGCTATTGCTGAACTAAACGGGAATGGCGAAACCGTGGGTGGCATTATAGTGATGCGCTATGGCGAAAACGCAAAAGCCACTATCGATGCGGTTAAAGCTAAGCTGGATTCATTAAAAGCGAGCTTGCCGGAAGGGGTGAATATCGTCCCCGTTTACGACCGCTCCACCCTTATTGATAAGTCTGTCGATACCCTCACCAATAAGTTGGTGGAGGAATTGCTGGTTGTTGGTTTGGTATGCGCTATCTTCTTGTTTCACATACGTTCATCTATGGTTGCGCTAATCAGTTTGCCTATTGGTATTCTCGCCGCCTTTATCGTAATGAAGCTGCAGGGACTTAATGCCAACATCATGTCTTTAGGTGGCATTGCTATCGCTATTGGTGCAATGGTGGATGGCGCTATTGTTGTTGTTGAAAATTTACACAAGCACATTCATCAGCATGCTGTTTCATCAAGTCAGGGAGCCTCAGCGAGTCAAAGGGATTCAGCAAGTCAAAGGGGGGCAGGTAGTGCCCAGTCGCGAACATATCTATCAACTTCTGCGGCACCAACCTCTGCAAAGCTTTCGGCAGCCAAACGTTGGGAACTGGTGATTAAGTCGACCACAGAAGTTGGCCCAGCTTTATTCTTTGCGCTCCTAATTATAACCGTATCCTTTATTCCTGTTTTTGCATTAGAAGCGCAAGAAGGGCGTCTTTTTGCGCCTCTTGCCTTTACCAAAACCTATGCCATGGCAGCAGCTGCGGCGCTAGCAATTACTTTAGTTCCTGTGCTGGCGGGTTATTTTGTACGCGGAAAAATACGATCTGAAGACCAGAACCCGGTAAATAGAGCTTTAGAGCGCGTATATCAACCATTGCTGACGCGGTTGCTTAACTACCCACTGCTCACTTTGGCGGGGGCATTTTGCTTGTTGCTTTCCATGTACTGGCCGTTAAGCCAACTAGGTAGTGAATTTATGCCCGAACTGGACGAAGGCGATTTGATGTATATGCCTACAACCTACCCGGGTATTTCAGTGGGTAAAGCCAGAGAGCTTTTACAGCAGACGGACAAGCTTATTGCAACCTTGCCCGAGGTTGAAACGGTATTCGGGAAAATTGGACGCGCAGATACGGCCACAGACCCTGCACCATTGACGATGATTGAAACCTTCATTCAGCTTAAACCGAAAGCGCAGTGGAGGGAGGGCATGACCACTGAAAAGCTCAAAGACGAGCTTAACGCTCTGGTGCAATTTCCTGGGCTGACCAATGCGTGGGTAATGCCAATTAAAACCCGCATCGACATGTTGGCAACCGGGATAAAAACCCCTGTTGGGATCAAGATTGCGGGGCCTGACCTGGCAGGCATTGAAGCCATCGGAAAGGATATAGAGACACTGCTTAAAGACCTGCCCAACACAGCATCAGTATACGCTGAGCGGGTAGTAGGTGGCCGTTATGTTTATATCGACATCGACAGGCAGTTGGCGGCGCGTTATGGCATGACGATAGACGATGTTCACAGTATTGTAGGCTCGGCAGTGGGCGGCAAAGTGGTTACGCAGTCAGTGGAAGGGCGTGAGCGTTTTCCTATTGCCATGCGTTTTTCACAGCATTACCGCGATACGCCTGAATCTTTAGCATCCATGCCTTTCGTCACACCAAGCGGTGCTCACATTACCCTTGGCGATGTCGCGACCGTGCGAATTGACGACGGGCCGGCTGGGATTAAAAGCGAAAATGCCCGATTAAACGGATGGGTATACATTGATATCTCGTCAGACTCGGCCACAGGTATTGACTTAGGGGGCTATGTAGATAGCGCGAAACGTCATTTGTCAGAGCACCTCGATTTACCCACTGGATACTCCATTACGTGGGCGGGGCAGTTTGCTTACCTTGAGCGCGCGAAAGCAAAACTGTCGGTGGTTATACCGCTAACGTTAGCCATTATCTGCCTTTTGCTTTATCTGGCATTTAAACGTCTTCGCGATGTGGCACTCATACTTGCTACCTTACCTTTGGCGCTGGTGGGCAGTGTATGGTTGCTTTACCTTCTTAACTTCAATCTTTCGGTGGCGGTAGGTGTTGGGTTTATTGCCTTAGCAGGTGTAGCGGTAGAAATAGGCGTTATCATGCTGGTCTATCTAAACCAATATGTATCAGAAGCTCTTACTAAGCACGTAACAGAAAGTGGCAACACCAAAAAAGATGAGCTTGTTAAAACGGCTATTGTCCATGCTGCATCGGCAAGGCTTCGACCTGTTATGATGACATCGCTTTCTATTATTGTGGGCTTATTACCTGTTCTTTATGCTACTGGAACAGGTAGTGAGGTGATGCAGCGAATTGCGGCGCCTATGGTAGGCGGTATGGCGAGTGCACTGGTATTAACGCTGTTGGTATTGCCAAGCGCGTTTTACTTAATTGTGTCACGCAAAAACTAATAGAATTGAAAGTACAATAGCGTAGATAAAGCATGGGGAAGCGATAACACGCTTCCCTACGCTTCATTTTTAAAGCATTGCGCGATTAGTGCGCTGCCGAGTGATCTTCCGCATGCTCTTCCGCATAATCTTCCGCATGCTCTTCCGCATGCTCTTCCGCATACTCCTCAACTTGTTGCCATACGCGCAAAAGGTTTCCGCTCAATATCTTTTCAATGTCGCTACGGCTATAACCTCTATCCAGCAACCCTTGTACTAGGTTTGGAAAACTCGCCACGTCTTTAAGTCCAATGGGTAATGAGTCACCTACACCGTCATAGTCTGAACCAATACCTACATGATCAACGCCAATCAGTTTTACCACGTGATCGATATGGTCAAGCACTTCGTCTAGGGTTGAATAAGGGTATGGCACTTCTTTGCGATAATTCTCTTCAAAGTTCTCTAGCTTAGGGCTGTCTTCGCCTTCTTTTTCAACCAAGGCTTTGCGCGCAGCAGCAAGGCCACTACGCCACTTACCAGCTTCTTTAGATACAAAACTAGAACCAAAGTTAATCATAATCACACCGCCATTTTCGCCGAGCTTTTTGATCATCTCGTCGTCCATGTTGCGCTCAAAACCGGGGGTAAAGCGACGCAGTGAAGAATGTGATGCTATGACTGGCACCTTTGTTAACTCAATAACCTGATAAAAGGCGTCGTCAGACACATGGGAAATATCTAACATGATGCCGATGTTGTTCATTTCGCCCACTAAGGTTTTGCCAAACGGGCTAAGGCCTTTCCATTTTCTGCGCAGGTCATACGAAGAGTCAGAAATGTGGTTAGCTTGACTATGAGCAAGGGTAATGTAGCGGATTCCGCGCTCGTAAAAAGCCGTTAAATTCGCCAAATCACCTTGAATAGGAGAACCATTTTCCATGCCCATTGGCAGTGAAATTAACCCTTTTTCAAACTGGGCTTTTACGTCAGAAGGGCTTTTAGCAATGGCAAATTTATCAGGTGCACGGGCAACAATGGCTTCTACTGAATCGATGAGCTCATGGGCAAGCTGCGTAGATTCTGGAGAGTTGTCTAAACTAGCGGGCACATAAATACTCATAAAAGGGGCGTTTAAACCACCAGCTACTGCGCGAGGATAGTCAAAGTCGCCGTCCTGCGTGGCTTTAGTGACATCAACCCACTTTTCCTTTACGCGATAAGGAACATCAATGTGTCCATCAACAATAATAGTTTCTTGTGCGATCTTGATAGCTTTTTCAGATGCTGAATAAGTAGAGGTCTCAGCAAGTACAGAGTGTGAAGCAAAAAGCGCAGAGATAAGTAATGCGCAAGATGAGAGTGGGAAGCGCCCCTTCATAGAAAATCCTCATTTTGTTTTTTTATCGCTTAGGTCAACAACCGCTAACTTAATAGCAATACGAGACTAAAGGATAATGCACACCGCGACAATAGGCTTTTACTTGCTACGCTTTTACCTCAGATCGCTCTCGCTAAGCCCTAAAATAGTCGATATTGCTTATTTTTAGAGCGCTTGTGCTTGTTTACTTCAAGTTTACATTGCAATAAAAATTTAAAACTTGTTATGGTGAGGACTGCGTGACTTCATTGCGCGAATACGGGATACTCCCAAGCGCTCCGCCAATTATCGATGACTACTATGCATCAGCGCGGCCGACGTAATTTTTTAGTGGCACCCGCTCTTCTCACATAATCAAGCCGGGGCCACAGCTAACAAGTATGAGAAATAAATATGGCTATTAATTTTGTACCGCTAGATAAAGAAAAGCATAAAGACCTAAAGGTTGCGGTAAATACATCTTTCAGCTTTGCGAAAGGTACACACCTTGCAGCAGCATCAATCCGTGAGTTTGCTCAACTAGCTGCCACTATGCCGCTAGTATTTATCGAAGACAAAAACACCCAGCGCCACCATGTTGTGACTATGCTTGGTATGGAACAAGGTCAAAACCTTTTTCTAACTGGCGACAGCTGGAAAGGCCCTCACGTGCCAATGAATATTCTTCGCTACCCGTTCGACGTACGTCCAGACGGCGACAAGCTTGGTGTTTTCATTGACGAAAACTCTGATCTTATTTCTGACGAAGGCCAGCCTTTGTTTACTGAAGCCGGTGAAGCCAGTGAATTCCTTGATAGCCGTCAGAAGTTTTTGGCAGACCTTGCGAACAGCGAGATGCTAACACAGCGTTTTGTTGCGAAAGTCGTTGAACTGGACCTTCTTGATCCAATTCAAATTCGTCTTACTTACCAAGATGGTAAACAGCGCAATGTTACTGGAATGATGAGCATTAACGAGAAGAAGCTTCTTGAGCTACCTGAAGAGCAGGTGCTTGAACTACATAAGCAAGGCTTCCTAGGCGCTATCTATGCAGTTATGATGTCTGTTGGTCAGCTTAACCGCCTTGTTGAGCTTTCTAACGACACAGAAAACCCAATTCGCAGTATGCAGCTTTCTGCGGTTAAAGCAGAAGAAGCAGCACCTGAAGCGGCGCCAAACGCGTAATCGCTCCTTCATTTTGAAGTTTAAAAGCCCGCAACGTTGCGGGTTTTTTTGTACCTAAAATTCACGTTCAGACTTCGTCATGTTTCGTTCAGAAACCGTTAAGTTTTAATGTCTTATCTTACACCTCGTTCCCAACACATTTTTTAAGGACAAAAGACATGAACACTAACACTAATAAGCTAAAAACTACGCTAACTGCACTATCACTTATCACGGCTTCAGTATTTACAGTCTCAGCAGTACATGCAGCTACACAGAACGAAGTACAGGTAACTGCTGTCGATTTTGAAGGGTTAGATGACAACCTCTACGGTGCAAGATATGTGCGTTACCTTGAAGAAGTTAGCGGAAACAGCGGTGCTTACCTTATCAACCCTTATCTTCAGCGTGTATCGAGTTTATCTGGTGGTTACGCCAATTTAAATGGTATTGACGTTTTTAATTTAGGCAGTACTTTTTACTTTGACGATACGTGGATGCTTGCTATAGAAGGCGCACACAGTAAATTTGATGACGAATTCGGTGACGAGGACTATACCAATATTGACCTGAAGGTAGGATTTAACTTATCCCGTCAATGGCAAATTGGTGCAGGTGTCATCTATCAGCGTGCCACTTACGACTTTAATAATGGTACAGATAGTTACAGCGAAAGTGAGAATGAGACTTCACCACTTGTATTTACACGTTATACCACGGTAGGGAATGGGGGAACAGGCTGGGACTTTACTGCTCAGTACGTAGCAGACGATATTGACGTTCTATCAGGCAGCGCCAGATATTTCTTCACTCCAGGTTTGAGCGTTCAGGGAAGCTACAGCTATACCAACGCACCAGATGGGTTCGATAATGTAAAAACCGCAGGTGTTGCGCTTGATTACTGGGTAAATGAGCAGTTTTCAGTGTCTGTTAGCTATGAAACAGATATTGATAGCGATCTAGATAGCGACGTGGCTTCGCTTACCGCATCCTATCGTTTCTAAGTTAGGGCACCTTGATTATCGCTATGCATTAGCACGCGTTGATGTAAATGCAGTGAGTTAGCACTAGCCGTGTTAACTCACTCATTTTTTAACGTGCTGATGAGGCGCAGCTGTTTGAATTACGACTCAGCATACGTGCAATACCGCTGAAACCAGCGTTAAACATAATCGTGAGACCTCGCCGCTAATTTACATCCAAAAACAGCAGTTCATCGATTAATTACACCTTTATTTTTTCTCAGATGAATATTTTTTAATCTTTTTTACACGCCTAATCATACACTTCCTAAAAACACTGTATATCCAACCAGTTTAAACCCAGTGTTTATGCGGCCTTGACGCCTTTTTTCTACTTGACAGTGGGGATCATTGATACCTAAACTGTAACTCAGTGGGTAAATGTGGCGAATTGTGGATCAAATCATCATCACTTTGCAGATTAGTACTCAAAAAACAAGAAAACCAAGAGCAAATAATAAAAGGCTAGGGGAATGTTCCGCGGCGCTAACGCAATCAATCTGGATACAAAAGGCAGACTGGCTATACCGACGAAGTATCGTCAGTCGCTGCTGGATGATTGTCAGGGACAACTGGTCTGCACAGTCGATACACAACAAAGTTGTTTGCTACTTTACCCACTTCCCGAATGGGAAGAGATTGAGCTTAAACTCTCTAAACTTTCAAGCATGATCCCAGCCGAGCGTCGCTTGCAGCGATTGCTACTAGGTTATGCTTCTGAAGGTGAGATGGATAAAAGCGGGCGCATTCTTGTTCCTACTCCACTGCGAAGTTTCGCAAAACTCTCAAAAGAAGTCATGTTAGTTGGTCAGTTAAACAAATTCGAAATTTGGGATGCCGATATTTGGGCACAACAAGTTGAAGCTGATATAGACACCGAACGCAAAGGCGAATTTGAACTTACCGAACGATTACAGGACTTTTCTCTATGACGCAGCCTAGCGAATTTAAACATATTTCAGTATTACTTGATGAATGCATTGAAGCCCTAGCGATCAAACCGAACGGTATCTATATTGACGCCACTTTCGGCCGTGGGGGGCACTCAGCACATATTTTGGATGCATTGGGTGAACGCGGGCGACTCATCGCTTTTGACCGTGATCCGCAAGCAATCAAAGCGGCAGAACGTTTCGCCGATGATAAGCGTTTTAGCATTATCCACTCACCGTTTGGTGATATGGCAGAAGAAATCGAAGCGCTAGGGCTAACTGGCAAGATTGACGGTGTGCTTATGGATTTGGGGGTGTCTTCACCTCAGCTAGATGATGCCGAGCGTGGTTTTAGCTTCCTTCGTGACGGCCCACTGGATATGCGTATGGACACCTCACGTGGACAAAGTGCTGCAGACTGGTTGGCTAGCGCCGAAGAACAAGACATTACGCAGGTTATTAAAGAGTTTGGCGAAGAGAAGTTCGGCAAACGCATAGCCCATGCCATTGTGAACACACGCAAAGAAACGCCTATCACACGCACTGCACAGCTAGCCAAGATCATCGACGAAGCGGTTCCTGTAAAGGATAAGTTTAAACATCCGGCTACCCGCGCGTTCCAAGGCATTCGCATATACATCAATGCGGAGCTGGAGCAACTTCGCGTCGGGCTTAAAGCAGCGACACAGGTGTTGGCGAAAGAAGGTCGTCTTGCTGTTATTTCGTTTCACTCGCTTGAAGACCGTTTAGTAAAACGCTTCATTAAGGATCAAAGTAAAGGGAAATCAGTACCACACAACTTACCGATTACTCAGGCTGAAATAGATGCAGATAAAGTGCTAAAAGCCTTGGGCAAAGCGATAAAACCTTCAGAACAGGAGATTGCGAACAACGTTCGCTCTCGCAGTTCGGTATTACGTGTGGCAGAAAAGTTATGACCAAAGCCGCGCCAGACAAGGCCAGCACTAATTTTAAATTACTGCTAATAATTGTTTCAGATTTGACCCGCAACAAGTTGCGGGTTTTGTTGTATTTAATGGTTATCACTAGTGCTATGGCGGTAACGCTTAGCAGCCATCACAACAGACAGCAGGTCATTGCACTTGAAGACCTCATGCAAGAGAAAGATGAGCTGGATGTAGAGTGGCGTAACCTTGTGCTTGAGCAACGTGCGTTAACCGAGCACAACCGCATAGAAAACCTGGTTGAAAAACAATTAGAAATGTACCGTCCAACCGCAGATGATGAAGTAGTGGTGAGGTTAAAATGAGTACAACCGCGCTTTCTCGCCAACGTAAAAAGACCGGTGCAAAACAAAATGTAACGCCAAGCCTAGTGCACTGGCGCTTTGTCGTTGTGCTTGTTGTTATTATGCTAGTTTTCAGCGTGCTCGCCGCCCGTGCAGCCTATATTCAAGTTATTGAGCCAGACGAGCTAATTCAACAGGGTGACAACCGCACACTAAGAACCCGTGATATGCCAACCTATCGCGGGCTCATTACCGATAGAAATGGTGTTGAGCTGGCGGTGAGTGTGCCTGTTCGGGCCATCTACGCTGACCCTAAAGTTATCCATGAAAACAACGGCTTCGAGGAAGAACGCCGCTGGGAAGCACTGGCAGACGTACTGCGCCAAGACGTCAATGAACTCAAAGAGAAAGTGGCAAACCCTAAACGCCGCTTTGTTTACTTGCAGCGTCAGGTGTCGCCTGCCATGGCAGAGTACGTTGATAAACTGGACATTCCCGGTATTTATCTTCGTCGAGAAAGTCGCCGCTACTATCCTACAGGCGAAGTTTCAGCGCAGTTAATCGGCGTAACCGATGTTGATGATACAGGGGTTGAAGGTCTAGAGCGCATGTATAACGAGTGGCTAACGGGCACGCCGGGTTCTCGTAAAATACGCCGCGATGCGAAAGGCCGTCAGGTAGAAATCTTGGAAACAAAGTCTGGCGAAAAAGCCGGCGACCTGCAGCTGACTATTGATCAGCGTATTCAGGCACTTGCTTATAAAGAAATTAAAGAAGCCATGATTTATTACCAATCAAGCTCGGCTTCCGCCATTGTCATCGATGTAAAAAGCGGTGATGTGTTAGCCATGGTGAATGCACCGTCGTTCAATCCGAATGATAGAAGCGATATTTCTGCGCACAGAATGCGTAACAGGGTTATTACCGATGCGTTCGAACCAGGCTCGGCGCTAAAACCGCTGGCCGTCCTTACTGCATTAGAGTTCGGTGAAGTCGAGCCTGAAGACTCAGTAAACACTCATCCAGGATGGATGCGATTAGGCGGCAGCCTAGTAAAAGATTCGCGCAACTACGGCGAACTAACGCTAGAAGAAATTATTCAGCATTCCTCAAATATGGGGACGTCGAAGCTGGCGCTTTCTGTGCCTAAACAGTTCCTGCTGGATACCTATTACAATATGGGCTTAATGAGCGATACCGGGCTTAATATGGCGGGTGAGAGTAGCGGTATCTTTCATGAGCGCAGCCGCTGGTCTGAATTTGAGCTAGCTACGCTGTCATTTGGATACGGCATTTCGGTTACCACTGCACAGTTGGGGCGTCTTTACGCAACGTTGGCGAACGGCGGTATTAAAACACCGCTTAATGTCATCAAGTCGCCAGAGCAACCTTCATGGCAGGCTCAATCTGAGCGGGTGATCAGCGAAGAAAACGCTAACGCTATTGTTCAAATGATGGAAAGCGTAACCCAGCGTGGCGGCACAGCAACAAAAGCGTCGGTACCAGGTTATCGCGTTGCTGGGAAAACAGGAACAAGCCGAAAAGCGGTGGCCGGCGGGTACGGCGAAGAGTACGTCAACATTTTCGCCGGTATCGCACCTGTGTCTGACCCCAGGCTAGTAACTATTGTATTGATCAACGAACCTGGCGGTGATTTGTATCACGCGGGGGATACCGCTGCACCTGTCTTTTCATCAATTATGGGTGGCGCACTGCATATGTTAAACGTTACGCCCGATGACAAGCAGGTTACATCTAGCCGCTTATTGAAAGGAGGTCAAAGTGGTAGTTAGTGCCTTTATTCAAAGTATAAAAGCTTTATTGGCGAAATTTGGTGTAGACGCCCCAGATATCCGCATTGAAGGTTTAACGCTAGACAGCCGAGAAGTGAATACACGCTTAGCTTTCTTAGCAATTAAGGGCCACGAACGTGATGGTCGAGATTTTATACCCCAGGCAATAAGTTTAGGGGCCCGTGTAATTCTGGCGCAAACTGAAGACAGTAGTGCCCATGGTCAGATGGAAATGCGTGACCACAGCGTCATTATCTCGCTGTATGAATTACCACAAATGCTCTCTGCATTAGCTGCCGCATTTTACGACTACCCTGCTCAGAAAATGACGACGGTAGCAGTGACAGGGACAAACGGAAAAACCTCTACAGTTCAATTGCTTACCCAGCTTAAGGATGCGTTAGGTACACGTAGTGCAAGCATCGGAACTCTAGGGAGCAGTGTGTTTGAAGGCGATGAAACCCAGTGGTCGAACACGCCGGCAGCAAACACTACGCCCGATGCCATACGTATGCAGTATTTGTTGGCAGACTTTGTGCAAAGTGAAGTGCGCCATACGGCCTTCGAAGCAAGTTCTCACGCATTGGTTCAAGGTCGGCTTGGTACAGTAAAAACCGATATCGCTGTTTTCACCAACCTTACTCGAGATCATCTCGATTACCACGGCACCATGGAAGAGTACGGCAAAGCCAAGCGCTTGCTGCTTCAGCAGCCAGGTTTAAAGGCTGTGGTATTAAACGCTAATGATGATGAAAGTAAGAAGTGGGATGGTGCAGCAGATAAGACGATTACACGCGTCTGGACAGGTATAGACGAAAGTGGCCTGGATGGAAGCGGTGAAAGTGAATACTTGCGAGAGCATAACAATCCTCAAAGTCGCCATTGTTTCGCCACAAATGCTTCTTATCATGCAGGTGGATGTAGCTTTGAACTGGTGAGTTCGTGGGGAAGCGCTGCTATTTCGCTGCCACTATTCGGAAAGTTCAATATCAGTAATGTATTGAGTGCTATAGGTACGTTACTCGCTGAAGGTGAGCGTTTTGATGACGTGGTTAACGCGGTAAATGCGATCACGCCAGTACCCGGGCGAATGGAAGTTTTCTCTGTAACGGGTGCTGCGAACCTAGTGGTGGACTACGCGCATACGCCAGACGCTCTGGAGAAAGTGCTGTTAAGCGCCAAATTCCATACAACGGGCAAAGTGTGGTGTGTGTTTGGTTGTGGCGGGGACAGAGACAAAGGCAAGCGACCGTTAATGGGGCAGGCTGCCGAGGTTGGTGCTGACGCTATTGTGATCACCACAGATAACAGTCGCAGTGAAAGCCCTGAATCTATCGCCGAGGATATCATTGCGGGTTTGAAAAACCGTGAGCTGGCAGTGTCTATTCCCGATCGCGAGCAAGCTATTCGTCATTGCCTTGAGCATGCGCATGAAAGCGACATCATCATCGTGGCCGGAAAAGGCCATGAAGATTACCAAATTATCGGTGACAAAAAGACTAACTATAACGAACGTGCAGTTGTGGCGCGACTGCAACAGGAGTACAGCAAATGATAACAACAACGCTGTCATGGATAGCCGAAAAGGTTAATGGAAAATTATTGAAAGGCGCTGCTGACGTTGAAGTGTCTGCAGTAAGTACCGATACCCGCACCCTAGAAGATGGCGCAGTTTACTTGGCCTTGAAAGGCCCGAATTTTAACGGCCATGATTTTATTTCAACGGCGGAGAAAGCGGGAGCAAGTGCGGTTATTGCCAGTGAAGACGTAGCAACCTCGTTACCTGTCATCATGGTTGAAGATACCAAAGAAGCACTTGGTCTATTAGGTGCGGCAGTAAAAGCTTATGTGGCACCCAAAACGATTGCGATTACCGGAAGCAGTGGCAAAACCACCGTAAAGGAAATGTGTGCCGCTATTTTGGAGCGAAGAGGCAATGTATTAGCCACAAACGGTAACTTCAATAATGATATCGGTGTGCCGCTAACCCTTCTACGCCTTGAACCTCAGCATGAATATGCAGTGATGGAGTTAGGCGCAAATCACATTGGTGAAATCGCCTATACCACGAACCTTGTTAAGCCGGACGTCGCGACTATCGTAAACGCCGCCGCTTCTCATCTAGAAGGCTTTGGAAGTTTGCTAGGTGTAGCGCGCGCCAAAAGTGAAATTTTTAAAGGCTTAGGCAGTGACGGCGTGGCGGTAGTCAATGTTGATAGCCAGTTTGCTGAATTTTGGCAAGGCAAACTTAAACAGACCAAAACGCTAACGTTTTCGCCCCAGCAGAAAAACGATGCTGACTTTAGAGCAGAAGATATCACCATTGGGCTAGATGGGTGCGCCGCATTCCACTTGGTTTGCCCGCAAGGAGATATGTCTATTCAGCTTACTATTCCTGGCGTTCACAACGTGGGGAATGCCCTTGTTGCTGCGGCATTAACGCTGCAAGTTGGCGCCACACTAGAAAACGTGCGCGACGGCTTACTTGCCATGAAGCAAGTTAGCGGCCGCTTGAATGTAAAACAGCTTACCGAACAGGTTCGCCTGTTAGATGACACCTACAACGCCAACGTGGCGTCTGTAAATGCGGCAATTGATACGCTAAGTAGCTTTTCAGGTATCTGCGTTCTTGTTCTAGGCGACATGAAAGAGTTGGGTGAAAAAGCGCGTTTTTACCACGAGCAGGTGGGGGAATATGCTAAACAAAAAGGAATTAATTACCTGTATACCATGGGTGTTTTGAGTCAATCAGCCAGTGCTGTGTTTAATGAAAATGGTGGCCATTTCAGCGATGTTGAAAGTTTGTTGGCCGCAATGGAGAGTGATTTGTTAGTGCAGCAGCGCGATATTTCAATTTTAGTTAAAGGTTCACGCAGTTCCAGAATGGAACGTGTGGTAGAGGCGGTAGAGGCCTCTGCGCTGGGAAAGCACGATAGCCGTCGGGAGCGAATAGCATGTTAATTTGGCTAGCCGACTGGCTGACACAATTCGATTCAGGGTTTAACGTATTTTCATACCTTACCCTTCGTGCAATTTTAAGCACGCTGACCGCATTACTTATTGCCATTCTTATTGGCCCTAAGATGATTCGTTATTTACAGCGTATGCAAATTGGTCAAACTGTACGAGACGATGGCCCGCAAAGCCATTTGTCAAAATCAGGCACACCCACTATGGGCGGGTTACTTATACTCGCAGCAATTGTAGTAAGCGGCCTGCTTTGGGCTGACCTGACTAACCGTTATGTGTTGGTAACCCTTACCGTGGTTGTGGCCTACGGTATTATTGGGTTTGTTGACGACTACAGAAAAGTGATCCGCAAAGATTCGAAGGGGCTTATCGCCCGTTGGAAATATTTCTGGCAATCTGTGGTTGCGTTAGGCGTCGCATTCTATCTATACAGCAGTGCAACAATAAGCGCTGAAACCTCACTACTGGTGCCTTTCTTCAAAGAAGTGTTTCCGCAGTTAGGTGCATTCTTCATTATCATTACTTACTTCGCCATTGTTGGTACAAGTAACGCGGTAAACCTTACCGATGGATTAGACGGTCTTGCTATTGTGCCTACTATTTTGGTGGCGGGCGCATTCGCCATTTTTGCCTATGTGACAGGTAATGCTAACTTTGCCGAATACCTGAATATTCCTCATATTCCGCTTACCAGCGAGCTGGTGATTGTGTGCACTGCCATGGTCGGTGCAGGCTTAGGCTTTTTATGGTTTAACACGTATCCGGCACAAGTATTTATGGGCGACGTTGGCTCACTAGCGTTGGGCGGCACACTAGGCGTGCTTGCTGTATTGGTGCGCCAAGAATTGGTGTTAATCATCATGGGTGGCGTGTTTGTAATGGAAACCGTTTCAGTCATTCTTCAGGTAGGTTCTTACAAACTGCGTGGCCAGCGTATTTTTCGTATGGCGCCTATTCACCATCACTATGAATTGAAGGGCTGGCCAGAGCCGCGCGTAATAGTGCGTTTTTGGATCATTTCAATCATTTTGGTGTTGGTGGGTCTTGCTACCCTCAAACTTAGATAAGCGGTAAAGAGATAAATCGTAATGTCGTATAACGTACGTGAGCATAGTTATGTAGTCGGTGGCCTAGGTGTTACAGGTCAGGCTTGCGTGCGCTTTTTGTTGCAAAAGCAGGCAACGGTTAAAGCATTTGATACCCGTGCTAATTTTACTCTAGTTACCGACCCTGATTCTGATCTTGATACCGACATGCAAGCGTTTATGGCAGAGAAGGTCACTTGCACTGCTCTAAGCGAAGATTACTTTGATGGTGTAGACACCTTGGTGTTAAGCCCGGGGCTTGCTCTTGATATTGAACAAGTGGCTTTAGCGCAAAAGTGTGGTGTTGAGGTGATCGGCGACGTGGAATTGTTTGCCCGATTAAATGCCTCCACGAGTGATGCTACGCCAGCTAAGCGCGTAGTAGGTATAACCGGCTCTAACGGTAAAACCACGGTTACTTTATTAGTGAACCATCTGCTCAAAAGCTGCGGCGTAAAAAGTATTGAAGCGGGTAACGTAGGTCGCCCTGTGCTTGAAGCGCTTCAAAGTGATGCAGATGTAGTGGTGATGGAGTTATCAAGTTTTCAACTTGAAACAACGTCTAGCTTGGTGCTCGAAGCTGCAACTGTCCTTAATATTTCCGATGATCACCTTGACCGTCACGGTACCCTTGAAGCCTATATCGATGCCAAGCATCGCATTTTTGATAACGCGAAATCTGCGGTTGTGTGGCGAGACGGTGAGTTTGTAGCATCTTACGAGCAGCTTATTACCGATGCTAAGGGGATTGCTGCATCAAATGCAGTATCTGATGGCGAATCTAATGCCGCGTCTAATGAAGAGTCGCTAGCGTCAAAAAATATCGTTGAATATGGACTGGGAGAGTCGACCACAGGGTTTGCGATTGCGTCTTTTGACGGTGACGATAGTGCTCGTGACGATGAACAAAGTCTATATATAACGTTTAAAGGCGAAAAGCTTATTGCCCTTAACGATATTCATTTGGCGGGCATGCACAACGTACTAAACATCATGGCTACATTGGGTATCTGCCTTCAGCTAGGTGTTTCGCCAGCGCTCGCGGTTAAACATCTACACAGTTTTAAAGCTGCACCACATCGGTGTGTAGAAATAGCCCGTGTAAACGATGTTCGCTATATCGACGATTCGAAAGCAACCAACATTGGCGCCACGGTAGCTGCCCTTGAAGGGTTAGCCCCGACTATACAAGGGAAGCTCATTCTTATTGCAGGTGGTGACGCTAAAGGCGCTGATATAGCCAGCCTCTCGCCTTATCTAAATAAATATGTATCGCACGTGTTTGCTTTGGGCAAAGATGCACACCTGTTTGAAAAGAGTTTTGCGCATACAACTCGTGTGGCAACGATGAAAGACGCCGTAAAAGCAGCAACAAGACTTGCTGCCCCTGGTGATGTTGTGCTGCTTTCGCCTGCGTGTGCAAGTTTAGATATGTTTAAGAACTATATGCATCGCGGTGACGTGTTTAAACAAGATGTACACGACCTACTTAATCTACACAGTAAGAACGACGACGCTGTGGAGGCCACATCATGATTGCTGCCTCTACCAAACTTAGCGCGTTATTTGCCGCGAAGCACGACGGACAACCTTCGGCAACGCACCCCTATGACGTGACGCTTATCTTAATTGCGCTCGCGCTAATGAGTATTGGCATTATTATCGTCACCTCGGCGTCGATGCCGGTGGCCGATAGGCTGCACGACAACCCCTTCTATTTTGCTATTCGCCACGGTATTTACATTGTTGGGGCGATCGTTGCCGCAATGGTAGTGCTGAATTTGCCCATGCAGTTTTGGCGCATGACCAATCCCTATCTTCTGCTCGCGGCCATCGCGCTATTGTTAGCAGTTCTGGTAGTGGGAAGAACTGTAAACGGGAGTACCCGTTGGTTGGCGATTGGGCCTATAACCATTCAAGCTGCCGAGCCTGCTAAGCTCTTTTTCTTTGCCTATTTGGCGGGTTATCTGGTTCGCCGCTACGAAGAAGTGACCGAAAATCTAAAAGGATTTATTAAACCTCTTGTCGTGTTCTTTGCGTTAGCGATGCTATTACTGCTACAGCCAGACTTAGGTACCGTCGTTGTGATGTTTGCAACCACGATTGGCTTGCTGTTTTTAGCAGGTGCGAGACTTTGGCAGTTCTTCGCACTGGTGTTTGCAGGCATATTGGCGGTTGTAGCGCTTATCGTGTTTGAAGAATACCGAATGAAACGGGTTACTTCCTTTTTAGACCCTTGGGCTGATCCGTTTGGCGCTGGTTATCAGCTAACCCAGTCTTTAATGGCCTATGGCCGGGGTAACTGGTTTGGGCAAGGCCTAGGCAATAGCTTGCAAAAACTGGAATTCTTACCCGAAGCACACACTGACTTTGTTATGGCCATCTTGGCGGAAGAGCTGGGCTTCGTTGGTGTGCTTGCCGTACTCGGCCTTATTTTGTGGATGGTGTTGCGTGCACTAAGCATTGGAAATAAGGCACTTGAAAAAGGGCGAGCGTTTGATGGTTACATGGCTTACAGCATAGGCATCTGGTTCAGTTTCCAAACGGCGGTAAATATTGGTGCAAGCGCAGGTATTCTGCCAACAAAAGGGTTAACACTGCCGTTAGTTAGCTACGGCGGCTCGTCACTTATCATCATGTCAGTAGCAGTAGCCATATTACTTCGTATCGATTTTGAATTACGGGTTGATGGCGTACAGGCGATTGGCCGGGGCGACAGCAAATCCGGTAAGAGCAAGGCCCGCCGTAAAAAGCCTATTCCTACAAGCGCGTCGCAAACTAAAGCGTCACAAGCTGAACGTGAGGCAAGTGTAGAGAGTGGGGCCGATGAAGCGGATTTTTCTACAGCGACGGTTGAAGCTAAACCTAGCGCCAAAACATCAAGTGCAGAAGATGAAGGAAAAGCTGGCATTAAAGCTATACTCGCGCGGGTAGCGCAGGAGGCTGATAATGGCTAAGCGTTGCTTAATTATGGCTGGCGGTACAGGCGGGCATGTTTTCCCAGGCCTTGCAGTGGCAAACGCGCTTCGAAAGGAAGGTTGGGACATTCATTGGCTAGGCACCGCCGAGCGGATGGAAGCGCAAGTTGTGCCTAAGCACGACATACCTATTCACTTTATTCCGGTAAAAGGGCTTCGTGGCAAAGGTGTCTCGGCACGTCTTCAAGGTGCTGTTGCGTTAGTTAAAAGCTTATTTTCTGCAAGGCGAATTATAAAGCGCCTTCAACCTGATATCGTTGTTGGGTTTGGCGGTTACGCTAGCGGCCCTGGTGGGGTTGCTGCAAAAAGCTTAGGTATTCCCGTTATTGTGCATGAACAAAATGCAGCGGCAGGCATGACCAATAAGCTTCTTAGTAAATTCGCAAGTCGCGTGCTTCTGGGCTTTGACGATGCCAAAGAACAATTTTCAGGTGGCGCTACTAAGGTGCATACTGTGGGCAATCCTGTTCGTGATGAAATTTGGCAGGTGAAGCCCAAATCTGTGGACATTGACGCAGACGCTCGTGAAAACACCACAGAGCATAAACATGGCCTTAATTTACTTGTTGTAGGCGGCAGTTTAGGCGCGCAAATTCTCAATGAAACCGTCCCAGAAACATGCGGTGTGCTAGAAGGTTTATCAATAAAACACCAGTGCGGTAAAGGTAACAGTGAAGGTGTCATCAAAGCCTACACGTCGGTGGGCGCAGATATGTCGAAAATCGATGTTAGTGATTTTATTGATGATATGGCGGCAGCGTACGAATGGGCAGATTTTATTGTCTGCAGAGCCGGTGCGCTTACGGTAAGTGAAGTTGCAGCTGCCGGACGCGCGGCGATTTTCGTGCCGCTACCTTTTGCGGTAGACGATCACCAAACAAAAAATGCGCAATCGTTAGTAAAGCAAAATGCGGCACTAATGATTGCTCAATCTGTATTGAAAGAAAATTTGGGGCAGGCGGTGCGTCAGTGGTTACAACACCCTGAAGACTGCTTAAGAATGGGTGCTGTAGCGAAAACATGTGCAAGCACTCATGCCACGGAAAATGTAGTAAGCCACGTTAAAAGCGTGGTAGGAGTAGGGGACTAATGGTTTTTAAAACCCCATTTGAAAGCCCGCAAATGCGCAGGGTTAAAAATATATTCTTTATTGGTATCGGCGGTGCCGGTATGGGTGGTATTGCCGAAGTATTACTGAACGAAGGTTATGCTATTGCTGGCTCTGACATTCAAGAAGGGCCAATGACACAGCGCTTAAGCGAATTAGGCGCTGATGTGAAAATAGGCCACCGCGCGGAAAATGTTGAAGGCATGGACGTTATTGTGGTGTCTAGCGCTATCAATGAGCAAAATCCAGAGATCATCGTTGCTCGTGAAAAGCGCATTCCAATTATTCGCCGTGCAGAAATGCTGGCAGAATTGATGCGATTCCGCCACGGTATTGCGGTGGCGGGTACCCACGGCAAAACGACTACAACCAGTTTAATTTCAACGATTTTCGCAGAAGCGGAGTATGATCCTACGTTTGTTATCGGCGGTTTGCTTAACAGTGCTGGTACGAATGCGCGTTTGGGAAAAAGCCGTTATCTAATCGCAGAGGCTGACGAGAGCGATGCGTCGTTCCTTCATTTGCAGCCGATGGTTTCTGTGGTGACCAATATTGAAGCCGACCATATGGATACTTATGGTGGCGACTTCTCAAAGGTGAAAGATACCTTTGTTGATTTCTTGTCGAACCTACCGTTTTATGGTCAAGCCATCGTGTGCGGTGACGATGCAAATATCCAAGAAATTCGCCCTCGTATAGGTCGAAGCATTCTTACCTATGGTTTTGAATCACATAATGACTATCGCGCAGAAAATGTTTCTCTGTCATTCGGTAAAGCGAATTTTACGGTCATTCGTCCAGAACGCGAACCGTTAGATATAACGTTGAACCTCACCGGTAACCACAATGTGCTAAATGCGCTTGCTGCTATCGCTGTAGCAACGGATGAAGGTGTAGATGACGACGCTATCATTCGCGCACTAGCTAGTTTTGGCGGCATAGGTCGTCGTTTCGAGCAGCTAGGTACGTTTACTACCAGTAAAGGCGAGGTGTGTTTAGTAGATGACTATGGTCACCACCCAACGGAAGTAAGGGCGACTATCGCTGCGGCTCGTGCAAACTGGCCTGATAAGCGCTTGGTTATGGTTTATCAACCACATCGCTTTACGCGAACCCGCGACCTTTACGAAGACTTTGTTGAAGTACTGTCGAGTGTTGATGCTTTGTTGCTTCTGGATGTTTACGCAGCCAGTGAACAACCTATTGAAGGCGCTGACAGTAAAGCGTTGTGCCGTTCCATTCGTCAGCGTGGTCAAATCGAGCCTGTATACGTAGGTGACAAAGACGCCTTACCAGCTATTTTGGCGAATATCATGCAAGATGGCGACATTGTCATGACACAAGGCGCGGGAAATATCGGACAAATTGCTAAGCTTCTTGCCCGTCATGAATTAGAAGCAACATCGCTTGCAAAGGAAGGGGAATAAGATGTCTAAACCTTCAGTAGGTATGCATTCTCAAAAAACACACTCTCCTGACGAGTATGGAAAAGTTGCTGTACTGCTTGGCGGCGATTCTGCTGAGCGCGAGGTATCACTAAATTCTGGGAATGCGGTGCTAAACGCGCTGTTAAGACAAGGCGTGGATGCGTTTGCGTTTGACCCAGCAGAGCGACCACTTACCGATCTTCTCGACCTAAAAGTTGATAGAGCACTCATTATGCTGCACGGTCGTGGTGGTGAAGATGGCTCTATGCAAGGAGCTCTTCAGCTACTGAAAATCCCCTATACCGGAAGTCGAGTTTTAGGTTCTGCACTGGCAATGGACAAAATTCATACTAAGCAAGTGTGGCAAAGTTTAGGCTTACCCACTGCAAAATATGAAATTGCTGATAAAAGGCACTTTGAAGCTGGTAAGTGCAGCGCTATAATGGATAAATTGGGGAATGAAGTCATGGTAAAACCGGCCAGAGAAGGGTCGAGTATTGGCATGGCAAGAGTGACAAGCGCTAAACAGCTCGAAACTGCCATTCAGGACGCCTTTAAATACGATAATCAAGTCCTGTTAGAGCAGTACATAGATGGCCCCGAGTTCACTGTTTCTGTATTGCAGGGACAGGCGTTGCCGTCTATTCGCATGTCTACTCCACATACATTCTATGATTATGCTGCGAAATATCAGGATAATACGACAGAATACTATTGCCCAAGCGGCTTGTCTGAAGAGCAAGAAGCACAGCTAGCAAAACTAGCATCTCGTGCTTTTGACGCTATTTCTGGCAGCGGCTGGGGTAGAATTGATGTTATGCAGGACAACCAAAGGCAATTTTATTTGCTAGAGGCGAACACAGTGCCTGGCATGACAGAAAAGAGTTTGGTGCCGAAAGCAGCCAAAGTTGCAGGATTAACATTTGACGAACTGGTACTAAGTATTCTTTCTACTAGTTTCGATGACGTTGCAAACAAGGCGTAAACGTGGCAGATACCAATACTAATCAAAATAAGCCTGCTTCTGTAAAGAGCGGCAAAAGTAAAACGGCAGTGTGGGGCGGCGTCGCTTTCTTACTGTTTGTTATTGCAGGATTAGTGTTTGGTGGGCTTAAAGCAAACCAGTATTTGCAGGATGAACAGCAAATGCCGGTACAGGTTATCGATTTTTCTGGTGATTATCAGCACATCGATATTACCAAGCTAGAGCGTTTAATACGCAAGGCGCAGCCTGGAAGCTTTTTCGCGCTTGACGTCAACGAAGTATTTGAGCTTGTTGAAGCGCAGCCCTGGGTTTATCGCGCGTCAGTAAGAAAGAAGTGGCCAAATACGTTAAAAATTTATTTGGTTGAGCAGCAGCCAGTTGCGCAATGGAATGAAGATTTGTTGTTAAACCCTTATGGCGATACGTTTAACGACGAAGGCGTGAAGTTAGACTTACCGCGCCTTTACGGCCCAGGTGGCAGCGAAAAAACCGCCCTTGAAGGCTACAACGCCATGCACGCGTTGATTGCGACGACGGATATGACGTTAGACGAGCTGTCATTAAGCGAGCGATTTGCATGGCAAGTGCAGTTGAAAAACGGCATTAAATTGAATTTAGGACGTCAGGAGTTTATCGATAGGCTACAACGCTTTATTGATGTTTATCCACTTCTGGCGCAACAAGAGAAGGCGGTGAAATACGTCGACCTTCGCTATGACACGGGCGTAGCAGTCGGATGGAAAGACGACAGCGCCACAGATGAAGAGAGTTAAGGAAACCATGTCGAAACCTGCTGAACGCAATTTGATTGTAGGACTAGATATCGGCACCAGCCAAGTAAAAGCTGTTGTGGGTGAATTACTAGAAGATGATCAAATCAGTATTGTTGGCGTGGGCACCCATGCATCGAAAGGCATGGATAAGGGCGGCGTTAACGATTTGAACCTGGTGGTGAAATCGGTTCAGCGTGCAGTAAACGAGATGGAGTTAATGGCAGATTGCCGTGTGTCTTCAGTTTTTATGTCTATCTCGGGACGACACGTTAAGTGCCAAAATGAAAATGGCATGGTACCGATTAACAATCAGGAAGTAACACAAGAAGACGTAGATAACGTTATTCATGCAGCGCGCAGTGTGCCAATTGCAGCGGAACGTCGTCTACTACACGTGTTACCACAAGAATTTACTATTGATGTGCAGGAAGGGATTAAGAACCCTATTGGCATGTCGGGAGTAAGAATGGAAGCGGATGCTCATATTATTACCTGTGCCGACGATATGGCGAAAAACATGGTGAAATGTGTTGAGCGTTGTGAACTTAATGCCGATCAGCTGATCTTTTCAGCGTTGGCATCAAGTTATGCGGTACTGACTGACGACGAGCGCGAGCTTGGCGTATGTGTGGTTGATATCGGTGGTGGTACCATGGATATGGTTATCTACACCGATGGCGCTATTCGTCACACGGCGGTAATACCGGTTGCGGGTAATCAAATTACCAGCGACATCGCTAAAATATTTAGAACGCCTATTAGCAATGCAGAAGAAATTAAGGTGAATTACGCCTGTGCATTGAAGGATATGGTGAGTATGGAAGACAGCATTGAAGTGCCTAGCGTGGGCGGACGCCCAGCTAGAGTGATGTCTCGTCATACGTTAGCTGAGGTGATTGAACCTCGCTATCAAGAGCTTTTTGAGCTGGTACATGATGAAATTCGTGCCAGCGGTCTGGAAGAGCAAATCGCTGCAGGCCTTGTGCTTACAGGCGGTACCGCTAAAATGGAAGGTGCTGTGGAATTTGCCGAAGAACTTTTCCAGATGCCCGTGCGCGTGGGCAAACCCATCAACGTAAAAGGCTTGTCCGAATATGTTGATGACGCTGGATTTGCGACAGTCGTAGGACTGCTGCAATATGGCAAAGTACAATCTGACAATAAGAAGTCCAGTACGCAGAAGACCGGTGAAAGCTTATTTCATCGAGTGCAAAGCTGGTTTAAAGGTGAATTTTAATTTTATTTTGGGGGCGCTATAGCTACGGCATCAAGGCTAGCAGGAAGCAATTAGCCTAAGGGAATGACCTGGCGTAGTGTTTGAAAGACGTACAACCGGAGAGTAAGTATGTTCGAATTAATGGATAGTCACGGCGAAGAAGCCGTAATCAAAGTCATCGGTGTCGGTGGTGGCGGCGGCAATGCCGTTGAGCACATGGTGTCTCAAAGCATTGAAGGCGTAGAATTTATTGCAGTTAACACCGATGCACAGGTGCTTCGCAGCTCAAGTGCAGACGTTACACTTCAAATTGGCTCAAGTGTAACAAAAGGGTTAGGTGCGGGTGCTGATCCGAATATTGGTCGTGAAGCTGCACAAGAAGACAGAGAAACCATTCGTCAGGCGCTAGACGGTGCAGATATGGTTTTCATCACTGCCGGTATGGGCGGTGGTACAGGAACGGGCGCAGCGCCAGAAGTGGCAAAGATTGCTCGTGAAATGGGCATCCTTACGGTAGCGGTAGTTACCAAGCCATTCCCATTTGAAGGTAAAAAACGCACCTCGTTTGCGGAACAGGGCATTGTTGAGTTGTCTAACAACGTTGACTCGCTAATTACCATTCCTAATGAAAAGCTGTTAAAAGTAATGGGTCCAGGCACGCCGCTTCTTCAAGCGTTTAGCGCAGCAAATGACGTATTACGCGGTGCAGTTCAAGGTATTGCTGAACTGATTACCCGTCCTGGTCTAATCAACGTTGACTTCGCAGACGTACGTACCGTTATGTCTGAGATGGGTAAAGCGATGATGGGTAGTGGCGCTGCAAGCGGTCCAGACCGTGCTGAAGAAGCTGCTGAAGCTGCGATTGCCAGTCCGCTTCTTGAAGATATCGACTTGTCAGGCGCGCGCGGTATTCTTGTAAATATCACTGCGGGTCCAGATTTCGCCATCGACGAGTTTGAGACTGTTGGTAACGCCGTTAAAGCGTTTGCCTCAGAGAATGCCACAGTGGTTGTGGGTACAGTGATCGATATGGAAATGACAGACGAGCTTCGCGTAACGGTTGTTGCAACCGGTATTGGCGCAGAGCGCAAGCCTGACATTTCGCTAGTAAGCTCTGAAGGCTCTCGTCTAACACAGCCTGCAAAAGAATACGGTAACACGCAATCAAGTGAACCACGTTCTGCAGTAGGCGGTACAGAGGGCAATCAGGCGCTGAAGGCCGACGACAGTGCACAGCCAGAAAATGATTTGGAATATTTAGATATTCCTGCATTTCTTCGTAAGCAGGCAGACTAATTTAGCTGCCTGAAACGGAAGGGAATTATTTCGCGTTTGCGATGTCTCACCTTGTAAGGTGTATTTATACAACGTGAAAAATTTCGCGTGGATAGGTTGATTAAATACGTAATCTGACAGAGTTAAATCCGTCAGAACGGGTGTTTTTTGACATGTGAGTAATAACTCACTATAATGCGCGCCCGCTTTTTTTTAATAGGTAAAAGCTTAAGCAGATGATTAGACAACGTACAATCAAGCAATCGGTACAAGAGACCGGAATTGGGCTTCATAAAGGGGAAAAGGTCACAATGACTCTCCGACCTGCGCCAGCAAACACGGGTATCGTGTTTAGGCGTGTTGACCTTGAACCACATGTTGACATACCTTCGCGTGCGAACGCGGTAGGTAATACCATGCTGTGTACGTGCCTTAATAACGAAGACGGTGTGACTATTCAAACAGTAGAACACTTAGCGTCTGCGCTTGCAGGTTTAGGTATCGACAATATTATTATTGAAGTAGACAGTAACGAGCTGCCAATTATGGACGGAAGTGCTAGCCCGTTCGTATTCTTGCTTCAATCTGCCGGTATCGAAGAGCTAAACGCGCCTAAGCAATTTATTCGTATTAAAAAGCCAGTTCGTGTAGAAGATGGCGATAAGTGGGCCGAATTAGTGCCTTATGATGGTTTCCGCGTTGATTTCCAAATTGACTTTGATCATCCTGTGATCAGTCAAACTCGTCAGCATATGGTGATGGATTTTGATTCGTGCTCATATGTAAGCGAAGTTAGCCGTGCACGAACTTTCGGTTTTATGCGCGACTTAGAGTACATGAATGCTAACAACCTAGCGTTGGGTGGCAGCATGGAAAACGCAGTGGCGTTGGACGAATTCCGCGTACTCAACCCTGAAGGGTTGCGCTACGACGATGAGTTCTTAAAGCATAAGATTTTGGATGCTATTGGTGACTTATACCTTGGTGGACACAGTCTAATTGGTGAATTGCGTGCGTACAAAACAGGCCATGGTCTGAATAACAAGCTATTAAATGCAGTACTTGCGCAAAAAGAATGTTGGGAGTTCGTGACCTACGACTCGCAGGAAACAGCACCAATTCGTTATGCTCAGCCCGCATTAGCGTAAGAATTTTAAAAAGCCGCCTTACGGGCGGCTTTTTTTCGTATGGCATTTACTGAAATAAATGATACAGTAGCCGAATAACTAATATAAATTTCACCCATGTGACAAAAAACTATCGCTTAAAGGCTGTCGCCTTTGGCTAAAAACACATTCATCGTGGTATGAAGTGGTATGAAAAGAGTGGCGTGAAACAGCATTTTTCTTCGTGGTATGAAACTAACTATTACACTAGCAGGTAAAAATAAACGCTATAGGCACAGCATTAGTGTCCGTACGCTTGTGAGCGCAACCGTGCTCTCGTCTATTTTTATGCTAGTGTCGAGCCGTTCAACTGAATCGGTATCAGAAGATATTGCCCGCGTTCGTTTGGCGCAAACTGAAGTCAATGAACGACAAAAAGACGTTGAAGCGCTAAAAGAGCAAACAACGGTTAAATTACAAGCTTTGCTTTCTCACGTCGCAGAGTTATCTGCGCAGGCTACATTGCTGGACGAGAAAGGTAAGCAAATCGCAACAGAATTAGGTATGTCAGCGGCTGACCTGGACGCTTTCGTACCGGTATCGATACCGGATAACCTTCAAGACGATCCCATCCTTTACGAAATAGCCAAACTAGAGCAATCACTCGATTTGAAGTCTCAACAGTTGTCTATGCTTGAAAGTTTGGTCAGGGGTCACCATATCAACGAGCAGAGCCAATTATCTGGTCGTCCGATAGAGTCAGGGTGGTTGTCTTCTTATTATGGTATGCGGGCCGACCCGTTTACTGGCGAACCTGCCATGCACAAAGGGTTAGATTTCGCAGGTAAAGCAGGGGAAAACGTGGTGGCAACTGCAGCAGGTATTGTTACCTGGGCGGGTGAGCGCTACGGTTATGGCCAACTAGTAGAAATTGATCACGGTGATGGTTTTGTTACCCGCTATGGGCATAACGATACCCTTACTGTTTCGATTGGTGATGTGGTAACCAAAGGGGAACCTATCGCCAAGATGGGCAATACGGGGCGCTCTACTGGCGTTCATGTTCACTACGAAGTAATAAGAAACGGAAAACAAGTCGATCCTCTACCTTTCGTCTACAAAAAGTAGCGTAGGTAGCAGCCAGGTAATTCTCGTAGACGGTGCCTTTATTAAATAAAAGTCATCTAAAACGAAGAAGCATAATTTTAGAACATCGCAAAACACAACGTGGTTACCGTTGTGTTTTATACGTTTAATTTAGCTGTGCACATTGTGCGGCGCCTCGACAAGTAGTGGAATAAAAAAGCTAATGTTTTCAAGCATCCTTCGAAAAGTATTCGGTAGTAGAAACGACCGATTATTAAAAAAATTACGCAAAAACGTAGATGCCATCAATGCACTGGAAGCAGAATTTGAAAAGCTTTCCGATGAGGCGCTAAAGGCTAAGACAGACGAATTTAAAGCGCGTATTGAAAAGGGTGAAACCCTTGACGATATTCTTGTAGAAGCCTTCGCTACGGTGCGTGAAGCAAGTAAACGCGTATACGGCATGCGTCACTTCGACGTTCAGATGCTAGGCGGTCAAGTACTTCACCAAGGTAAAATTTCAGAAATGCGCACGGGTGAAGGTAAGACGCTTACTGCTACCTTGCCAACTTACCTCAATGCTTTGTCTGGCAAAGGGGTTCACGTTGTTACTGTGAATGATTACCTTGCTCGTCGTGATGCTGAGTGGAGTAACCAGTTATTTACTTACCTAGGTATGCGTGTGGGCTGTAACGTGCCTGGTATGTCGCCGCAGCAAAAGCGTGAAGCTTATCAAGCTGACGTAACCTATGGTACGAACAACGAATTTGGTTTTGACTACCTTCGTGACAATATGGCATTTAGCCCACAAGACCGCGTACAGCGCCCGCTCAACTATGCGGTAGTGGATGAAGTTGACTCAATTCTTATCGACGAAGCCCGTACACCACTTATTATTTCTGGTCAGGCCGAAGATAGCTCAGAGCTATATCGCCGCATCAACACCATTATTCCTAAACTTGTTCAGCAAGAAAAAGAGGATGAAGAAGGCCAAGAGGGCGATGGTGACTACACGATTGACCTTAAGGCAAAACAAATTCATCTTACCGAGCGCGGTCAAGTTCACGTTGAGGAAATTCTTCAGCAAGAGGGCATGCTGCCTGAAGGCGAGTCGCTGTTTGCTGCAGGTAATATTTCACTGCTTCATCATATTAACGCTGCGCTTCGTGCACACAAGTTGTTTGCTAAAGACGTAGACTACATCGTTAAAGAAGACCAAATCGTTATTGTTGACGAGCATACGGGTCGTACGATGGAAGGCCGTCGCTGGTCTGAAGGTTTACACCAAGCTGTAGAAGCGAAAGAAGGGGTTCGTATTCAAAACGAAAACCAAACCCTTGCGTCAATTACCTTCCAGAATTATTTCCGCTTGTATAACAAGCTTGCGGGTATGACAGGTACAGCAGATACAGAAGCCTTCGAATTTAACCATATTTACGGCTTAGAAACGGTAGTTATCCCAACAAACCGTCCTATGCAGCGTAAAGATATGGCTGACCTCATCTACCTAACGGCAGAAGAAAAATACGAAGCCATTGTTGAAGACATTAAAGACTGCGTTAAACGCGGTCAACCTACGCTTGTGGGTACCGTGTCTATCGAGAATTCAGAACTCATTTCTCGCATTCTTAAGAAGTCGAAAATTCCTCATAAAGTGCTTAACGCTAAGTTCCACGAACACGAAGCAGATATCGTTGCTCAGGCTGGTAAGCCAGGCGCGGTTACGATTGCGACTAACATGGCAGGTCGTGGTACCGATATCGTGTTAGGTGGTAACTGGCAGGCAGAAGTTGAGAAGATTGAAAATCCAACTGAAGCGCAAATCGAGAAGATCAAAGCCGAATGGAAAGAAAGCCATGACGCTGTGCTTGCCTCAGGTGGTTTACACATTATTGGTACAGAGCGTCACGAGTCTCGCCGTATTGATAACCAGATTCGCGGTCGTTCGGGCCGTCAGGGTGACCCGGGTTCAAGCCGTTTCTACCTTTCATTAGACGACGCACTTATGCGTATCTTTGCCTCTGAAAAAATGGGCAACATGATGAAGCGTTTAGGTATGGAGCGCGGTGAAGCCATTGAGCATCCGTGGGTAACTCGCGCCATAGAGAATGCACAGCGCAAAGTAGAAGGTCGTAACTTCGACATTCGTAAGCAGTTGCTTGAATACGATGATGTGGCCAACGACCAGCGTAAAGTTATTTACGAACAGCGCAATGAGCTTCTTGATGAAGGCGATATTAGCGAGACTATCGCGGCTATTCGTGAAGACGTTATTTCAAGTGTTGTCGATGAGTACATTCCGCCACAGTCTCTTGAAGAAATGTGGGATGTAAGCGGACTTGAAGAGCGCATGCGTGCCGATTTCGCCGTAGACTTGCCAATTAAGGCCTGGCTTGAAAATGACGACAAACTTTACGAAGAGAAGCTTCGCGAGCGCATTCTTGGCGAAGTCGTGGACGCTTATAAGCAGAAAGAAGCGGTAGTGGGCGAGCAGGTACTGCGCCAGTTTGAAAAAGCGGTAATGCTTCAAAACCTAGACAGCCATTGGAAAGAGCATTTGGCGGCAATGGATCACCTGCGCCAAGGTATTCATTTACGTGGCTATGCGCAGAAAAATCCTAAGCAAGAATACAAGCGTGAGTCGTTTGCTTTGTTCTCACAAATGTTAGAAGCGCTTAAAGTTGAAGTGATCACTATTCTTGCTCGTGTAAAAGTACAAGCTGAAGAAGACGTGCAAAAAGTAGAAGAACAACGTCGTCAAGCTGACGATGTGCCTAAGAACTTCGAGCACGAAGAAGCGAATGCAACGCCAGAAGAGGCAAGTGACAAAGTACGTACGCAAGTTCGCGAAGGTGCGAAAGTAGGCCGTAACGACCCATGTCCTTGTGGCTCTGGTAAAAAGTATAAGCAGTGTCACGGCAAGCTTAAGTAATGAAAGTAGTACATGTTGCTGTGGGCGTTATCGCCCGCGGCGATGAAATATTCATTACGCTTCGCCCTGACAATGTTCATCAGGGCGGAAAATGGGAATTTCCTGGCGGTAAAGTGGAAGAGGGTGAAACCGTTCTACAGGCGCTTAAGCGAGAGCTTGCTGAAGAAGTTGGGATTATTGTGAACCGCAGCGAGCCTGTGATTGTGATCACCCATGATTACGGCGACAAGCAAGTTAAACTAGATGTTCATTGCGTGTGTGATTTTACCGGCGAGCCGCACGGCAAAGAAGGCCAACAGTCGCGGTGGGTAAAGGTAACGTCACTAAACGCCTCTGACTTTCCTGAAGCGAATATACCCATTATTAGCGCATTGCAAAAATAATAAAAACGGCCACATCTTAAAGTGGCCGTTTTCTTTTAGAGCAGTTCTATTTTTAGCGATTTCTTTGCTTTAGATTGGAAAATTAAGAACGCTCAACAAGATATACCCTTTCGGAGTTACACCTACAAGGTTATTCGTTCAGCGGTGGCAAATGCCACATCCAGTTTGAAATAAGCGGCTTCATTAATAAAGTGCGGGTAGGTTTCAGTTTCGTTTTCCCACAGGATATCCTTGCCGTCAAACGTCCGAAATACAGGTGCTCCAGGCATGAGAGGTTTGAAATCGTTATCTTGCAGTGAATGATGGATCATGGCGGTACGTTTTCCATTAGCATCTAACGGAAAAGACACGTTATCGCCTAAACGAAAAGCTTCACAGGCAGGCAAAGCGTCAGTGTTAATTTGCCCTTTATTATACGCGGCACAAAAATCCAATATTGCTTCAGCCATGGTTTGTGTTAGAAGGTAAACATCTTCTCTTAACACGCCCTGTGGCTGCCCACCCACTTCTATCATTACACCTTTCTTACCAGTGGTGCACAGGTAACCATGTTCAAGGTAGGGCTTTTCGTCTTCTACCAAAATGTTGGCTTCTGGCATTTGTTGCTTTACGTATCGCGCCAGCTGAATATGAAATTCATCCGCTTCCAAAATGATAAGCGTAGCACCCATTTCGCTGGTGGTGTTGTGAATATCAATCACAAAATCTGTGTTCGAATCACCCTTAGGCCCTAACTGTTGGTTAAGAGCCTTCGCAAGCTCAGCTTCTTTCGCAGAATTGTTATTCGATAAACGTTCAAAGGTAAACTGACGGTTTAAGTCTTCGTCTACGAAACGAACGTTTGCCGCAATGGCCGCTTCATTGGCGATGCTTAACGAAACATTTAGCTCATTAAATCGCGAAGGTAGCCCAAACTGTTGCCAGTTTCGAATAAGCTGAATACCACTGGTTTCATTTCCATGAGTACCACCAACAAGCGCGATAGAATTAAACATTCATGTTCCTTTTTGTATAGGTTGAGGATGAGGAAGGCTGCGCAGCGAGCTATTGAGTAATATTGTGATGAATTAATACGTTCGCTGTCTGCGCATCTACCCACGACTTGGAAATCAAGTAAACCGATACTACACCACTGCGCTTTGTACGAGAATACGTCTTAGTGGAATTTACCTAAATACTGATGTTTGCCAAATTGTCTGGGAAAGACATCGCGTATTAGTGCTTAAAGAAGTCATCTGATTGCTGTGCTAGCATCGCCTCTATCTCTTCAACATCGATATGCTTGGGCGTTGCGTCTTCTGCTGGCTTGCCGGCTATTTTTCTGTCTTCAGCGGCCCATTCACCTAAATCGATAAGTTGGCATTTTTTACTGCAAAAAGGGCGATATTCGCTTGTTGGTGCCCAAACAACCTGCTTGGCACAAATAGGACATTTCACTTCCATTATTTACTCCAGTGAAATACGTCTAAACGGCGAAGTTTGCGATTTGCTTATACTACCGCAGACGGGAAACAATAAATTAAAGACTCTGGCCTGCTGATCTTTGCGGTACATCAAACATCAACAGGTCTTAAGTTTAACAGGCAGCTAAACGAAACTGAATACTGCTTTCCACTGCGCCAGATTGGCCCTCTTGAGGAGAAAATAGCATGAAGCGGAGTGCGTAACGGTATTTGTTACCGCTAAGCGTAGGGTAATACCCTTCATCAACACTACATTTAACGCGAATTAACTCGTTTTTATCTTCTGCAGCGCCTTGATAAAAACCGTTGTCAGCAACCACATTGACAAATTGACCTCGTTCGCGAATGAACGACAGGCTAACAGCAATAGCATCATCGAGTAAGGCTAACGTTTCAAGCCATTGCGCTATTTCAGCGAGGCGTTGTTCAAGGGGTTGTTGTAACCAAAAATGAAGATTGGGCAAATCGAAGCTACACGCGCCACCTGGAATGGCAAAGCGCTGCCTGATTGCACTTAGCAGTTTATCTTCTTTCAAAGCACTACCAAAACGGCGGTCCGTTTTTAGCTTTTGTTTTAGGGTAAGCACGGTTTTTAGCGCTTGCTCTAAGGCGGCGCTGTCAATTTTCGGGTGCTTAGACCAATACACCAAGTTCTTTTCATGGGCTTCGAGGTCTTTGGTAAGATCGGAACGAAGATCCAGTCTTTCAATGAGATCAAGTAATTCGAAAAGCTGTTCAAAGAACACCAGTTGCAGATGAGTATGTTCTGATTTAGCCGTAATTTTAAGTTGTCCAAGCAGCTGCTCAACACGTAAATAGTTACGTACTTTTTCCTTTAGTGGAAATTCGAAAACAGCGTGACCCATGGAACCCCTTAAAACACATAGCCTTAGAGAAATGTCGCTAAAAATTTAGCTGAACAGTGAAAGGCAACAAGCCTAAAGCATCAAAGCGTTTAAGCCAAGTATACTTGTTCGCCAAATCTTTACTTTGACGTTAATTGGTCAAAAAAGTTTCAAAAATCAATCCGTAAGGCTGTAACGCCCTGCTTTTAGGTGGTGAATTTAGTTATTAGGGATGTGTTTTTGCGTTAACTTCGTCTATCAACTTCACGCTTTAGATAGCAAAAGTAAGTGTTCATGCAAGGCCGAAACTTGCGAAGAGAGGGCGTTTAGGCTGGTGCTATTGTCTAGTACATGGTCTGCAGCGCTCAGCCGTTCTTTACGGCTAGCTTGTGACGCCATAATACTTTTTATCGTTGCTTCAGAGCTACCATCTCGCTTTAAGGCGCGTTCAAGCTGAAGCACTTCAGGGCAGTCAACCACTACTACGTGGTTACACATTTCAGTAAGCTTATTTTCAACCAATAGTGGAACAGACAAGATGCAATAGGGGGAAGTCGATTCCATGATTAGCTGTTGCATGCGAGAACGAATAAGCGGGTGGAGAAGGCCGTTCAGCCAGGTTTTTTCATCTGGGTTAGCAAAAACCTTCTCTCGAAGTGCGGCGCGATCAAGGCTACCGTCTTCAAGCAAAATACGCTCGCCAAAATGCTCAGCTATTTGAAGCAACCCTTGTGAGCCCACGGCAACCACATCTCTTGCGACCTCGTCGGCATCCACGATGTCTATGCCTAACGACGCAAAAATATCAGTGGCAGCAGATTTACCG
>NZ_JACSOE010000034.1:0-45759 GCF_014349115.1 Alteromonas sp. BZK5
TTTGTTGTGTCACCTTGATGTAGAACCACTATACCTGCGGTAACACGCCGCGATTACGAACATTTTAACTCTCGCTGAGTGGGTAATGATCTATGCGGACTGGTATGAGCATAAGCGTAGTAAATCGGCATTCATGAGGGTTTATTGGGTAACGGTTTTGGTTAATCTCATTTTGCTTGGGCTAATTGCATTTGAAGTGATTAATACGCAGGCATTCATGGTTGAAATTTAGCGAAATCGATACCCTTCAATGTCAAAACCAAAACCACTTTCGTAGCCCTTAACATACACCCATCCTTTATTCGGTAGGCGTTTGTGCTCACTTTCCCTTAAGCATAAGCGCCCATCAGACAGGGGACCGTTCTCTTTTAGCAAAAGTGGATGTCGACAGTGCTTAGAGCCGCTTCCTTTTTCATAAGCAAATTTTCTTTCTGTTTCTTGTTTATCGGACGCTAAGTGAAGCGTGTAGGGCAATGCCGTATCAACAAAACTAAACCACAAGAAAAAGGCTAATAGCGGCATGCCAAATAACGTCATTTTTCCACGCAAATCTTTAGTTACATACTGCGCGTATCGTTTATCAACAAAAATAGTGAGGTAATAAAAGGCGCTATAAACAACAGTGAGAAGTACGATGGCCCAATTCGAATTGTCTAGCCAAGAATTGATCACAATAAAATCGGTTAAAACAATTACGAACATTGCGCCAATGAGTACTAAAAAAGCGCCGTTACTGATACGTGTTATTGGATGAAGCTCAGACCACTTAGGTCGAGTAAAATGCTCATCTTGATGGGCGCTATCCGTATCATTCTCAGGTGGCAGCGTTGCCCGCTTAGCAGCGAGCTCATTTTTTGCTGCCTGATAGCGTTCTGGAAAGGCCTGCTTATCAATATTTTCCAGAACGTCCTCAAGCTCTTCTATGCTATAAGCGGCGTAATTTGGTTGTTCGGTGATGGCAATACATTGATACTTCCTTGTAAACGCATCCTTTCTCTACGCGCTATTTCAGCGCCGTATGCACCGCATTAAGTGTTACCTACAATAATCTGCTACAAATTCCAGTACCAAATTTGGCATGTCGCAATGTTCACTTTACGCAGACTGTGCTTGGCTTTTTCTGCATCACGCTTAGACTCGTAAGGGCCCAGAATAACGCGGAACCAATCGCCGTTGCTGCCAGTGCTGTGTCTGATAAGCGCCTCTAAACCTTGGAATGCAATTTTGGCTTTCATCTCTTCAGCCTGCGCGCGGGTTCTAAACGAGGCGCACTGCATTAAATAGCGTTTGTCAGATTTTTCTTGCTCTTTGACCTCAACTTCTACTTCATATCCTGGAAGGGTCTTAATGTACTCCCATTCTTCTTCAGGAAGCTCAGGTAACGTCTCTTCTGTAGGAGCCACAGGTCGTGAAGCTTGTGTATCCACGTCGTCTTCTACATTGTCTTTTATTGACCACAAAAATGCACCAAAGCCAATCACCAATGCGAATACGCCAACAAGGCGCACAATAGGAAGTTTTCCAGAAACCGGGGCGTTAGATTGCGCATTTGATTGCGCGCTTCTGGCCGGTTTTCTACCTTTACCAGCAGGCTTCTTTTTTTGAGGAGAGCGTCCACGAGAGACATAATCGCGTTGAGCCATAGTCGGCAATATTCCTACTTGTTATCGTTGTTTGTATGCGTAAGAAAACGTCATATACCAAATCTTTATGAAGCAGCAGCTTTCCTGCACTTCAATCCTGCAGAAATTTTAACGTATTGCAACCCAACAAGCTAACTGAAATCGGTAGGATCAATATCTATCGACCACCTTACCTTCATTGCCTGTGGCAACGCCTGTAAAAATGGCAGCGCCAAACGCAGCGCATTGTGAAGCGGCGCACGCTTTTCATGGCTGCATACCAGCATAAACCGAAACCTGCCTTGCCGCTTTTCAATCAAACAAGGAAACGGGCCATTTAGCTCAATGGCATGCTGCTGGAGAAATACTTGCTTACTGTCTTGTAAAAAGCGGTAGGCCAAACTGCTGTCGGTCGCTTCTGCGCGAATGACAAACTGGCTAATAAATGGGGGAAGCCCTGCCGCTTTTCGCTCCATTAAAGCGTGTCTGGCGAAATGCCCATAGCCATTGTGCACTAAATCTTGTAGCAAAGGGTGATGGGGGTTGTGAGTTTGCAGCCACATCTCACCAGGTTTACTGGCGCGCCCTGCTCTTCCAGCAAGCTGAGTTACAAGCTGAGCGAGCTTTTCTGGTGCTCTAAAATCGGCACTAAAAAGTGCACCATCACAATCTAGCACCGCCACTAAGGTTACATGCGGAAAATGGTGACCTTTTGATAGTATTTGGGTACCTACCAGCAGCTGGTACTCTTGGCGGTTTATTGCATCTAGCGTCTGATGCAGTTTGTCTTTGCCCCGCACGGTATCGCTGTCTATTCGTACCTGCTTAACACCGGGAAATAAACTTGCAAGCCCTTGCTCGACTTGCTCGGTGCCCGTACCCGCCGTAACTAATTCATTGTGATGGCACGCTTCGCAGTTTGATGGCATTGAGCGCATGCCGCCGCAGTGATGACACTGTAAACGGTTCTGCGCTTTATGCACAGTATAAGGGCGGTCACAACGCTTACACATGACGGTTTCGCCGCAGTGATGGCAAAGCAGCGCTGGCGCATAGCCTCTGCGATTCACAAACACCAATACCTGATTTCCCGCGTTGATATGCTGGCGCATTATCGTTAGCAAGCCTTGCGAAATACCGTAGTGAATGGGTTGGTCACGCGCGTCCAACACATGCTGATGCGTGCTTTTCGCCCCTCCCGCTCGCTTAGTTAACTGCAAATGGGCATAGCGACCGCTTAGCGCATTATTAAGTGTTTCGAGTGCGGGCGTGGCGCTGCCTAATAAAAGAGGAATATTGTGCTGCTTAGCCCGCATAGCTGCCAAGTCACGGGCGTGGTAGCGAAGTCCATCTTGTTGTTTAAAAGACTCGTCGTGCTCTTCATCCACAATCAGCATGCCGGGGTTGTGCAGCGGGGTGAAAATAGCCGAGCGAGTACCGATGATTATCCCGAGTTCACCTGCTTTTGCTCGCTGCCATACATGTAACCGTTCTTTATCAGAAAGCTGAGAGTGTAAAACGCCCACTGCAATACCAAAGCGCTTTTCAAAGCGTGACACCGTTTGCGGCGTCAGCCCAATTTCTGGCACAAGTATAAGCACTTGCTTCCCTTCACGCAGCAAGGGTTCGATAGCTTGAAGATACACTTCCGTTTTACCGCTACCGGTAATCCCTTCAAGCAAACTTACAGCGAAATTGCCCTGCTGACGATTAAGTGCGGCAATGGCAACCGATTGCTCAGTATCTGGAATTGGCTTTTCAGACACCGATAACGAGGCAAGCCAACTGCCTGACTTAAATTCAGGCGCAACTTCTTCAATGCTTATCAATGACTTTTCGACAAGTGCTTTGACCGCAGGTGCGCCATACTGCTTGCGCGCTTGGGACGCTAATAAGGCACCACCGGCCAGTGCAGTAAAACAGGCTTGTTGTTTAGGCGCCCGCGATAACGTGTCTGCAGTCGTTTGCTTACCTTCTTCGGTAAGCATCAACATGTCTTGGGGTGTTGGCGCTGCTGACTCGCCTTTGCGCAATAAAACAGGCAGCATGGCGTGTAGCACTTCACCCGGCGCATGATGATAGTACTGCCACAGCCATTGGGCCATTTTCAATAACACCCCATCTATAATAGGGCTATCGTCCAGTACCGACTCAATGGCTTTTAGCTTGTTGGAGTTTTCAATGTCGCTTTCAGTTTTGTGTAGGGTTTCAACAACTACGCCCACAAGTTTGCGCGGACCGAAAGGCACAACTACTCTTACACCCGCACTTAGTGCGTTATCGTGGGTATACGTGAAAAGTTGGCGCAGTGGCACTGGCACGGCAACTTGGATAAAGGCCATTGCGAAGGTTCTACCTTATTTGACGATTGTTAAAGCGCGTAATGCGCTTACTAAGCTTCTTATGTTGAAACTAATTATACTGAGGCTTCTTGCAGACCTATACGTTACAGCAGTTTGCGCTGCTAACAGCTAGCTACACATTTTGCTATTAGCGCATGATTTTGCCACTTGAGCATCTGACCGAGCCTTGAAAGACAAATATTTAAACATACTTTACTGTTAAGCATAAAAAGAATGTTTTTTGTTTGGCCTTTTTATACGGCTACCTTTTTATACGGCTACCTTGCCTAGCTCTCTTGTTTAGCATTTGGCCAAAAACCGCTTGATCAAGGCCCTGCCATCCTTTATTATGCGCCGCTCTTTTGCGATAGGCTGTTCTTTGAACAACTTATCATTTGAATTAAGTAACGTATGGTGTGCGACTTCGGGTTGTATAGCGATACGGCCTTATTATGTGAGGTAACCCAATGAAACAAGATATCCACCCAAAATACGAAGCAATCACAGCAACTTGCTCATGTGGTAACGTAATGAACATTCGCTCTACGCTTGGTAAAGACATCAACCTAGACGTATGTTCTTCATGTCACCCATTCTACACTGGTAAGCAACGTAACGTTGACACTGGTGGTCGTGTTGATCGCTTCAAGAAGCGTTTCGGTGCATTGGGCAAAAAGTAAGCCTGATATCGAGTTCGAAAAAAAGCGCCTTTATGGCGCTTTTTTATTGCTTAAAATTCACGCTTCACACAAACAAGGTGTGCCAAACAGCGCTTTACCGCCGTTGTCCTACGTCAGGCCAGTACCTAGCCAGTTTAACAAGCCCTGCAACTCGCCTTTCTGAAAACGTTTTTAGCTTAATTTACAATATTCAGCGTAACCTGAACTCAGTGAAGGTTTTTAACATTAGATAAATGCCTGTCCCAATTGCCGCCACTCACTTTCTTACACTCTTCTTCGCTATCAAAATAAATACCAACGGGTGCTGACTTAATTGACGCCAAAGCAATATTCACTTGGTTTATGAAGTCTATATCCCAACCATTAGTTAACGCCCGCTGCTTCTCCTGCTCAGTATTAAACACGGCAATCACTTGCGGCGCTCTCCAATGCCCTACGTGAGTTAGCCAAACAAATCCATTATTGGTAGATTTTACGCTTTCGCACACATCGGTTAGCACGGTTATTAGTTTTCTTTCTGTCATATCCTCGCCTTCAGCGCGAATTTTGAGTGGGCTTTCACAGGATTTTATCAGAAATATTAGATGGAGAATTAACGAGGTATATCCCTTCGTTCCATTTTCCTGATTTGGGTTTCTGTCCAATGCATTTATGAGAACGTAGACCCCTTTGATAGCTTTGTTTTCATCCTCCACACAATAGACCTACAGAATGTTACAACAAGTAAAAATAAATAGCATGAATGGTAATTATAGCCCCATTTTACTGGTCTAATTAGTATGCCTAACCTACATTGGTATATGAGAATTCTGATCAGATATGTACACAGTGATTGGCTGTGTTAGAGTTGCGATCGGCACTTTGATAGTGAGCATTAATTCTGTGAATAATGCATTGCTTTCAAGACTTATGGCGCTTTTGGGTACATAAACCAGAGGCTTGTATCCATTAAGGTATGTGAACAAAATCAGTAAAGGTTAACGCCTAGTCTGCTTTTCCACATGCCACCTTGGGGCCTATTGATGATTGCTGTAAAACAAAGATCAACAAGCCCTAGTGCTAACAACTATTTATAATCACTTTTGTCATTACTTGGTTGTAACGCGCTTACGTTTATCTACCTATAACTATAACGACAATAAAATAGCTACAGAGCGTGAACGAAAACACCGATGAACCCTACATCTAAGGATACCTTTTTACATGTCAGATTTTAGACAACGCGCACTCGACTATCACGCCAAACCCACACCCGGAAAAATCCGCGTAGAGTTATCTAAGCCAGCAGATAGCGTCGATGACCTTGCTCTTGCCTACAGCCCAGGCGTTGCCGAGCCGGTCAGAGAAATTGCTGAAGATGCAGATAACGCCTATAAGTACACGGGTAAAGGAAACCTGGTTGCCGTTATCAGTAACGGAACCGCGATTTTAGGGTTGGGTAACCTAGGCCCACTGGCATCGAAACCTGTTATGGAAGGTAAAGCCCTTCTGTTTAAACGCTTTGCTGGCCTGGATGCCATTGACATTGAAGTGAAGCATCGTACAACCGAAGAGTTCATTAATACAGTAGCGAATATCGCTGACACATTTGGCGGCATTAACTTAGAAGACATTAAAGCGCCTGAATGCTTTGAGATTGAACAAGAGCTAATTAAGCGCTGTAAAATTCCGGTATTTCATGATGATCAGCACGGTACCGCTATTGTTACTGCAGCGGGCATGCTTAATGCTCTGGAAATTCAGGGTAAAAGCATAGAGAGCGCTAAAATTGTGTGTATGGGTGCCGGTGCAGCAGCGGTCGCTTGTATGGAACTGCTTATAAAGTGTGGTGCCCAGCGTGAGCGTATTTATATGCTAGACAGAAAAGGCGTTATCCATACTCGTCGCGAAGACTTAACTGAGCACAAAAAGCTATTTGCTAACAATACTGACAAGCGTACGCTTGAAGATGTAATGGAAGGCGCGGATATTTTTGTTGGTGTGTCAGGACCGGATGTTTTACCACCAGAAACACTGGCCTTGATGGCTGAAAACCCAATTGTATTTGCATGTTCTAACCCAGACCCTGAGATAAAGCCTGAACTTGCTCACGAAGTACGTAAAGATCTTATTATGGCTACCGGACGCTCGGACTACCCTAACCAGGTTAACAACGTACTGTGTTTCCCGTTTATTTTCCGTGGAGCACTAGATGTTCGTGCAACGGCCATTAACGATGAAATGAAAGTAGCGGCAGTAGAAGCCCTTCGTGCTATCACGAAGGAGCCTGTACCAGAAGAAGTACTAGCTGCCAGTAAGAGTACTAGTCTGACATTTGGTAAGGAGTACATTATTCCTAAACCTATGGACCCGCGTTTATGCGAGCGTATTGCTACCGCCGTATCTAAGGCTGCGATTGAATCTGGCGTTGCACGCGTGCCTGAAAGCCCAGAAGAATAAAATTCTGGCGCATAAAGCAAAAAAATGGAGGGGCTAGTGCCCAACCTTTATTTGCTAAAAGGTGCGCTTAGAGAATACAAGTACATAAAAAACGGCGCCGTGTTGTAGGTTATCAACTAGCAATAACTTACAACAAAGCGCCGTTTCTCTTTAATACCAAATATCAGTCGTCTTCCGACACATCGTTTTCGAAGCTTGGATCAATACCCATTTCTTCCATAATACGTCTTACTTCAGCCGGTACGCGATTAGGATTGTCTTTGCGCAGGTCATCATCGTTAGGCAATGGTTGACCGGTAAACGCATGCAAAAATGCTTCGCACAACAGTTCTGAATTAGTGGCGTGACGCAGATTATTGATTTGGCGGCGAGTACGCTCATCAGTAAGCGCCTTAAGCACATTAATAGGTATAGAGACAGTGACTTTCTTTACCTGTTCGCTCTTCTTGCCATGCTCTGCGTAGGGGTGAATATATTTACCGTTCCATTCTGCCATTGTACTAACTCGGTCTACTCTTTTTTATGTTATGAAGAGAAATTCTAAACAAGTTCACGAAAAGGTCAATTGAGCAGTGTAAACCTCTTGACGTCTAGACATATATTCTTTAATTTAGACGTCTAAACGTCTATAAGAATACATTTTTGAGAGAAAAAGCCATGGTTTCTTACGCACAAGGTATCGATGCATTAAACCAGTCCCTGTCGGAACTGCGTGATATTGATGTATCTTTTGAATTCTTTCCGCCTAAAACGGAAGCCATGGAACAGACCCTGTGGAAGTCAGTTGAACGTCTCGCGCCACTAAAGCCAAGCTACATGTCGGTAACCTACGGCGCGAATAGCGGTGAGCGTGACAGAACCCACGACGTTGTAAAACGCATTCAGCAGCAAACCGGTGTCGCGGCGGTTCCTCACTTGACCTGTGTTGATGCTAGCCGAGATGAACTTAAACAAATTGCTAAAGACTACTGGGATTCAGGCATTCGCCGTATTGTTGCGCTTCGTGGCGATTTACCGCCAGGAGTAGAAAAGACAGAGATGTATGCCTCTGATCTTGTTGCCTTGCTAAAAGACGTTGCCGATTTTGATATTTCTGTTGCTGCCTATCCAGAGAAGCACCCTGAAGCACCAAATGCGCAGTTTGATTTACTAAACCTTAAGCGCAAAGCAGAAGCAGGTGCCACAGAAGCGATAACCCAGTTCTTTTTCGATACGAGTGTGTACCTTCGATTTAGAGACCGTGCAGCCGCAGCGGGTGTCGACTTAGATATCGTTCCGGGTATTTTGCCGGTAACCAACTACCAAACACTGGTGAAATTTGCGGGGTTCACAAATGTTCATGTGCCGGGATGGTTGCACAAGATGTTTGACGGCCTTGATGCCGACGACCAAGCTACCCGTAATCTTATAGGCGCTAACATTGCTATGGACCAAGTTAAAGTACTCGCTAAAGAAGGGGTAAAACACTTCCATTTCTATACTTTGAACCGTAGTGAATTGAGCTACGCCATCTGCCACATGCTCGGCGTGCGTTCAGGCGCTTAATAAATAACGACAATCAGGACCGTGCTTACGTTGTTTAATGAAGTACTCCACAAAAGGCGCAGTCAATGCGCCTTTGTTGTATAAAGCCTGCATTAAACTTTGCCACCAAGGCCGCCCGCAGTTACCATCTGATATAACATGTAATGAACTATCGATGCTTTATAACAGTACGCATAGATAAAACCGCGCTGTTTACCATTTACACGGTATCGTCAGGAGAAATTGAGTGGATTTAGACAAGGTTAAAGCCTTATATAACAATGTTACTCCTCAGGTTAGAGATCTCTTTAACATCTTCATAAAGCGCTGTAGAGAAGACAATATTACTATCTCTGCTGGGCACTTAGCCTATGTAACTTTATTATCTTTAGTACCATTTATCATGGTGACCTTTACCATTATGTCGGCTTTTCCTGCCTTCGCATCTGTGAGAAGCAAGCTCGAACATTTTGTTTTTAGCAACTTTGTTCCCACCGCCAGTGATGTGGTGCATAAATACATGACCGATTTTGTAGGCAATGCCTCACAAATGAGTGCTATTGGTATTTTGTCGCTGCTGCTCGTTGCGTTAATGCTTATATCAAACGTAGATAAAACCCTGAATAGAATTTGGCGTACGCAAAGTGACAGACCTATTGTGTATACCTTTGCTATTTACTGGATGGTGATCACTCTTGGTCCAATGTTAATCGGGTCCAGTGTGGTGGTCAGTTCTTATTTAACTGGATTAGCGGCATTCACCGAAGAATACACACCAGGTCTTGGTACCTTCTTACTCAGTCTTGTACCAAGCGGCGCAGCCATGCTTGCTTTCACCATTTTATACATGGTGGTTCCTAATAGAAGAGTCTTTGCTCGTCACGCACTGGTTGGCGCTATCGTGGCTACTATCGCTTTTGAAATTACCAAGTCAGGCTTTGCGCTTTATGTTACGAACTTTCCTTCGTACGAACTTATTTACGGCGCGCTTGCGGTGGTACCTATTCTGTTTTTGTGGGTGTATTTGTCGTGGGTAATTGTGCTGTTTGGTGCTGAATTTACCTGCAGCCTAGGTGAAGCGTTTGAAAACAGAAAAGCAGAAAACGAACCCCGCAAGGTACCTCAAGAATAATCAGCCCTACAGGTTTAAAATAAAGAAGGGAGCTTCTCGCTCCCTTTCTATTTATTACTGCTTAAAAGCTAGTTTTTCATTGAAGAAATAAACGCATCAGACTCGGCAATAGCAGAATTCATTTGTCTGATAAGCTGAGCGACGTTGTTCTCAATGGTAGAGAGCTCGCCCTGCAGCGCGCCTATCGCGCTGGCATTTAAGTTATGTTTCAAGTACAGCACATTATCTTGAAGCGCGCTTAATACCGGCGGCATTTTACTTTCCGCTTTGCGCATAGCCGTCATTAGTGAAGAGTAACGACGCTTAGTTTCGCGAAGCTTCGCCGCACTATCCCGCTTCAGCGATGCGTTCTCATACTTCTCTAACTCTTCAGACCATTCATCGAATAAAGCCTCAGCTACACTTTCCACCTTGTCTATACGTGAACTCACTTCTTCCGAGGCGGCAACACTATCTTCGTACTGACCGTTTAATCGATTGTAAACATCTTCAAGCTCACCGCCATCAAATGCAACGGCCGCGCTGAATGCCTCAAGCGCCGAATTAAACTGCTCTTGAGCGTCCTCTTGTGATTCTTTCGCGTTTTCAACGCGGTCTACTAAGATATCACGCTTTTCAACGCCCACTTTTTCCCATGCTGCGTAATATGCAGACTGACACCCACTAAGGGCAAGGATAGCAACAAATGCTGATGCAAGTAGCTTCATGCGGTTACTCCACCTCTAAAGCGCGCTGCGCTTATAATACTGATTAAATGCAAAATGGCACCTAATGGCCAGAATACGATAGCAAGAACGACGGTCGCAGCCAGGGCATAACAGACGCCTACGGTAATGAAATAGAACAGCGCGCCCAGTATTCTGCCTTGAACCAAATGACCTAAACCAGGAATAAAGAAGTTACAAATTGCGGCGATTACATTACCGCCCGATCCTTGACCTGCCATATAAACCTCCTCGCATTTATGACTATAATATGATTAGCTAGCACGTAATGACACTTGTTCTATAGTATACACTTAAGATTTATCGCTTATTTTACAAGCATAAACAGCGTTAAAGCAGTCAGCACGCAACCGTTTGTATAACAATAAACTAAACTAAAACAGGCACTCACACAACGCGCAGAAACAAAATGAAACGACTTTACCCCGATGTTACCTACTATGAAAATGGATTTATCGAAGTGGGAAGTGGGCATTCGCTTTACTTCGAGCAAAGTGGTAATCCAAACGGCATCCCTGTGCTCTTTATTCACGGAGGCCCAGGTGCAGGCTTACCCCCTAATTACAAATGCTTTTTTGACAGCAATAAGTATCGCATTATCGGCTATGAGCAACGTGGTTGCGGCCGCTCTACGCCTATCGCTGACACGCTAAACAACGACACATGGTCGAATGTTGAAGATATCGAAGCATTGCGTACACACCTTTCAATTCCAAAATTTCTCTTGTTTGGCGGTTCGTGGGGTTCGACACTCGCCCTGCTCTACGCGTTAAAGTACACGCCGCGAGTGACAGGACTCATTGTACGTGGCGTATTTTTAGCTCGACAGGAAGACAGGGATTGGTTTTTATCGCCAAATGGCTGTGCAGCTCAATTATTTCCCGAGTATTACCGGAAATTTACAAAAGATGTGCCTAAGCCTGTGACCTCTAATTCAGTGTGTGATTTCTATAGTGCAATGGTGCGTTCTAGCAATGATGTACTAAGACATTCAGCGCTTAAAAGATGGTACCAATGGGAAGAGAGACTTTCTCGTATAACTCTACCACCTGGTGTGGGTGACTCGACAACTAATTACCCTATGCAGCTGGTCACCTGTTTAGCCACATTGGAATGCCATTTCCTATCTAACCAATGCTTCCTAGACGAAAACTATATTCTTGAAAACATTAGCAAAATAAGTCATATTCCTGGAACAATTGTACATGGTCGTTACGACATGATCTGCAAAACAGAAGCGGCGGAGGCACTTCACAAAGCGTGGCCTCAAAGTCAGCTACAAATTATCCCCGACGCGGGGCACAGTACTTCCGAGCCTAGTATAGGTTACGCACTCTGCCGTGCTACCCGCGACATGTCTCGCTTTATTCAGGAGTCGTCAAAGTGATAGGACTAATTCAACGCGTATCGGAAGCCAATGTCACCGTTGCCGGTAATGTTATCGGCGAAATTGGTAAAGGCATGCTGGTGCTCTTGGGTGTAGAGAAAGAAGACGGTGACGCGGAGATTGAGAAACTAGCAAATAAGCTCTGTCGATATCGCATGTTCAGTGACGAAGACGGAAAAATGAATCTAAATGTTGAGCAAGTGGGAGGCGAAATACTGGTGGTCTCTCAGTTCACACTCGTAGCCGATACGCAGAAAGGTAATCGTCCTGGTTTTTCACGCGGCGCATCGCCAGAACACGGCCAAGCCATTTATGAAAAGTTCGTTCAGTCTCTAAAAAATAAAGGTATGGTGGTGGCCACTGGCGAGTTCGGCGCTGATATGCAAGTAGGCCTAATTAATGACGGCCCCGTCACCTTTCAATTTAGCGTTTAGCGGGTAAAATCGTACGCTTCGTCAGCATCCCAAACTTGCTTACATAATTAAGCTTGTACCGCATGTATTCTTACGTTTAAATACTCGTTCATTCATTTAAGAAGGCCGGTTTATTGTGTACAAGGTAGTCACACCAAAAAGCGATGCCGAGTTTGAAGCCTATTTTCATTTTCGGTGGGAACACTTACGCCAGCCATGGAATTTCCCTCCAGGCTCTGAAAAAGACGAATATGAACAAGTCGCAGAGCACCGTATTATTACTAACCGAAATGGCGAAATTGTAGCTTGCGGCCGTGTGCATTTGAACACAGCCGAAGAGGCACAAATTCGTCATATTGCGGTTCACCCAGGCCATCAACGCAAGGGCTTAGGCCAAATGATCATGGCCGCACTCGAAAACGTTGCGAAAGACTTGGGCGCCGAGCGCGCTGTAACGAACAGCCGCGAAATATCTATCGACTTTTTTAGCGCATGTGGCTTTGAAGTTGAGCGTGAAGCGCCTAACGAACTAGGCATGCTGAAACGTCAACAAATGGTCAAGAAGTTCACTGAAAACAACACATTAGTACTTCACCCTAAGTGGTGTAAATCGCTGCAAGAGACATGGTCTGAGACCATTCCTATTACCGAGCACATGGGAATTAAGCTTTACCAGTACACTGGCCGCACGCTTGAAACCCGTGCATCATTAAACAAAAACATCAATATTCACGGCACTATGTTTGCTGGCAGTATTTTTTCTTTAGCTACACTAACTGGCTGGGGCATGATTTACTTGCAGCTTAAAGAGCGTGGATTAGACGGTGACATTGTATTGGGCGATGGTGATATTCATTACCATAAACCCATCACGATGAAGCCAAGGGCAATCTGTAATATTGAAACCTTGTCTGGAAAGTTCAAGCCGCTAGAGAACGACAACAAGGCAAGGTTTGAGCTGAGTGTGGCAATTTTAGATGGCGACACCCCTGTGGCGGAATTTGAAGGGGTATTCTACGTACTTCCTCCCTCTAAAAATGAAGAAGAGTAGCGTTACGGATTAGCGATCATCACTAATTCGTACGAGCCGTCATTAAGAACAAAAATCCACTCATAAAAAAAGCGCCGTTAAGGCGCTTTTTTCGTCGTTAAGCTATTTGTAAGCTATGCACTGCGTGTACTACGCGACCATAGCTGCTTGAAGCTTTTTCATCGCGTTCTTTTCAATTTGACGAACACGCTCTGCAGAAACCTGATATTTATCAGCTAAGTCTTGCAGAGTAATCTTGTTGTCTGCTAACCAACGAGTTTCGATGATATCTTGGCTACGCTCGTCTAGCGTTTTAATCGCTGAGTACAAGCGCTTGCTCGCCGCTGTATCCCAGTCGTTGTTGATTACGTCAGTTTCAACATCTGAAGATTTGTCTTCTAAATACTGAACTGGCGCAAAATTGCCTGTTTCATCTTCGTCCGCAGTTAAATCGAACGCTTGGTCTTGAGAACTCATACGCGCTTCCATTTGAAGCACTTCTTTTGTACTCACGCCTAATTCGTTCGCTACTGTTTGCACTTCGTCATGAGTAAACCAACCAAGACGCTTCTTCGCCTTACGAAGGTTAAAGAATAGTTTGCGCTGCGCTTTGGTTGTCGCAACTTTCACTATTCGCCAGTTTTTAAGTACAAACTCATGAATTTCTGCTTTGATCCAATGTACCGCGAAAGAAACCAAACGTACGCCCACCGTTGGGTCGAAACGCTTAACGGCTTTCATCAGACCGATGTTACCTTCTTGAATTAAGTCGGCTTGTGGTAAGCCATAACCTGAGTAAGATTTTGCAATGTGCACTACAAAACGAAGATGTGACATTACTAGCTTACGAGCGGCTTGTAAGTCTTCGTCTTCGCGAAGGCGCACTGCCAACTCGCGCTCTTCCTCAGCGCTAAGCATATCAATGCTGCTTACAGCTTGGATGTAGCCTTCAATGCTACCGCTGTGTGGCACTGACAGGGCCATAGATTGCAAATTGTTGCTCATTGTTCACCTCATTTATTGCCGCTTCATATTAGCAAAGTAACCGAAGCTGCGCGAGACCTAATTAAGATATGAAGTCTAACCAATATGTAGTTATAGTGACAGTTTCTACAATATCAAGACCTAAATAAAGAAAAAAAGTTCAACTCTACAGCTTGCGGTCCATTTACGAATGCATTCACCGCAAACACTAAGCCTAGACTATCGACTTCACATCAAATGACACGCTGCACTTTCTGGCGTCGTGCCTTTGGGTCGGTCATTTAACCACTACATCATTATACTTTAATTACACATACCAAAGTGAAGGCTAATCTCACTGGTATGAAATCCAACGCTTATTTATTACACGCTAGTTACCCGAAACATAAGATTTCCATTATCTCTAAGATAAGTCAGCAAGGTGCCTACGCGTCAATACAGTATGTAAACCTTGTATATGTCATCTTATACCTTGCTTTTCTGGCTGGAAACTGAAAATAATAGATTGAATTAATCGATTTTGCACTACAACCGCTGTACAGCATTTTCCAGACAACAATTATAAGAGACTGGAAGGGAAATACTTAAGGAAAGGAGTAAGGCAAGTGAAGCAAAGAGGATCTTGATGTTTGCTTACGTCGCTAGACAGCCAATATTTAATGTAAACAGAGAAGTTTACGCCTACGAACTACTTTTTCGTGTTGGAGAAGATAACTGCTTTCCCGATATACCTCCTGACGAGGCTACCTCGAAAATTCTTACCTCTACCCATTTAAGCTTAGGTATTGAAGAGATAACCGGAGATAAGAAAGCCTTCATTAACTTTCACCGCGACACACTTATGTTTCGTTTTCCGACCTCTCTGGATGCAAGCAAAGTGGTCATTGAGATTGTAGAAACCGTTGACGTTGATGATGCGCTGGTAGCCGCTTGCAAACATATTCGAGGTCTTGGCTATCCTATTGCTCTTGACGACTACGACATGAAAGGGAAGTGGGAAGCATTCATTCCATTTACCAGCATAGTCAAAATTGACATTACAGAGATCCCCCACGACAAAATTCCCGCCCTTGTCGAACGCTTCAAATCGAACAAAATACAGTTGGTTGCAGAAAAAATTGAGACCTATGAAGAATTCAATAAATTCAAAGATATGGGTTTCGACTATTTCCAAGGATACTTTCTAGCTAAACCCGAAATCGTAAGGCACAGAAAGTTAGGGCCCAGCAGCCTAACCATGATGGAGTTACTTACGCTAAGTAGCCAGGCAAAGCTTAATTTCGATGAAGTAAACAAAATCATTGAACGAGATCCCTCGCTTACCTACTTGCTGCTGCGGTTTATCAACAATCCTCTGGTCAACAAGCGATATAAAATAACGTCACTTAAACACGCGTTAACCTTTATGGGCGAAGTAGAAGTGAAGAAGTTCATATCATTGCTGGCTCTTGCAAACCTAAGCGATGGTCAACCTACTGAGCTAATGCAAATGGCGCTTGTTCGCGCTAAGTTCTGTGAACTGGTCTACACCCAGCTTAAAGATGCCGATGACCCGTTAAAAGGTTTTCTTACTGGCCTGCTTTCTTTGCTTGATGCCATGATGGAACAGCGAATTGACGATTTGGTCAGCAAGGTTCCAATTAGTGACGACGTTAAAGATGCCCTGTGCGGTAGCCCTGGTATGCTTCGCAACTGTCTGACACTGTCACAATTCTTTGAAAGAGCTAAATGGACGGGCATTCAGCAATTCGCAACAAAGTATGGTGTTAAACAGAGTCTTCTGCATAGTTATTACAACGAAGCGATAAAGTGGGCTAAATACATTCATAAGGCCGCTTTGAACGACAACTAAGCCTACGATTACGCCAGTTGATGTGAAATTAATCGTTGAATAGTTGTTAGATTGCGCTTACATATCATAGACTAGGGTCAGTTCTTTTGGATGACACATTAAAGAACACCTAACCTTAGCGTGTGACGTAGCGCTAGCTAAGCCTCTAAATATAACAATAAAAATAACCTTAACCGTGTTGTATCAGGAATAGATTATGTTCGCGTTTATAGCTCGCCAGCCTATTTTAGATAAAAGCAAAAGTGTTTTCGCCTATGAGCTTCTGTTCAGAGATGGCAAGTCTGGTGCTTATCCGGAACATAACGAAGAGAAAGCTAAGTATATTTCTGAGCACTTCCATCCACTTGGGCTTGATGATATCAGCGGCGAAAAAACGTCTTTTATCACGTTCTCGTCAGATACAATTATTTCCCGCTTTCCTACATCGCTGAACCCTGAGTCGGTAGTGGTTGAACTGGCTGAACCAACCGACAACACCAGCGGCCTATTCGAAGCATGCCAGCACATAAAGCAACTTGGCTTTAAGCTAGCTATCGATGACCCTATGATGGTGGGTTCAAAACACGACATATTTCCTCTTATCGATATTGTGAAAGTCGATGTGACAAAAACCCGCTTTGAAACCATTGAAAAGCACATTCCGCGCTATCACGATGCGAACGTGCAATTAGTGGCGGAACAGGTTGATACACAAGATAATTTTTCAACGTGCGTAGATTTGGGTTTCGACTTCTTCCAGGGTTATTTTTTCTCGCAACCGGAAGCACGTATTCTACGACAGCTTCCAGCGTCTAAAATGAACATTGTTGATTTGATGGGCGAAAGCTCTAGCAGCGACTTTGACATAGACCGTATCAGCCAAATTATAGAACGAGACGCCACCTTAAGCTTCTTATTGCTGAAGTTTATCAATAACCCCACTATTAATAAGCGTTACAAAATTACATCACTAAAGCACGCGCTTAATTACATGGGTGAAGTAGAGATTAAGAAATTCATCGCTTTGTTAAGTTTAACGAACTTAGGCGATGAAAAGCCCCTTGAAATCATTCATATGTCTTTAGTTCGCGCTAAGTTTTTCGACTTACTTGCTGAGCGTAGAGGTCTTAGAAATAATCCGCCCATCTCCTTTTTGGTTGGTTTATTTTCGCTTCTTGAAGGGTTACTTGATCAGTCTATGACAGACATTGTAAAGCAGCTGCCGCTTTCCGATGAGGTTAACGATGCACTACTTGGCAAGAACTTAGAAATGAACAGCTATATGACTTTGGTTCGCGCCTTTGAAAGCGCCCTTTGGATGAATGTCATAAAACAAGCTAAAGTGCTTAATATTGACCAGAAGCAGCTGCATATGCTGTATAACCAAGCCATCATTTGGGGCAATGGAGTGCGCAGCGCTATCTCCTCACACTATCCCCGTGCGGTAGCTTAAGTACAAAACTAAGAACACGCCTACTTACCGCCAATAACGTCATACAGTGACTTATATATTTCGCACTGTAGGCGTGTAAGTATACTCACGTCTACGACTACTTGGGCTCTATTTCCCTTACATGACGCTGCACAGAGATAAGTGAGCCCAGTAAACCGAGCAGCACCGATAGTCCCAGCATAGTCAGCAATGCAGAACCGGTTAATCCGGTAATGTTGAAATCCTTCTGATACATAGCGGCAAACGTAGTGATGCTGCTATCCATCCACCATAGTATGATAATAACGGCAAACCACGCCATTAGTCCGCCCAATAGGCCATACCAGAAGCCTGTATATAAAAACGGGCGATGGATAAACGCATCGGTTGCGCCAACCAGCTTCATCACTACGATTTCGTCATACTTGTTCAAAATATTCAGACGAATGGTGTTACCAATAATTAGTACAACGGCGATGAAAAGTAGTAATCCTATTAGCGTAACCAAGTCTCTGGCAATATCGATAACGGCATATAAACGCTCTAACCATTCGATATCCAGTTTACCTATATCAACTTCACGCTGCTGTCGCAGTTTATCTAGCAGTGCTTTCGCTGCCGTCGGCGACGCGTGTTTTTCGTTTGGCGTTACTAGCACTACATCAGGCAGTGGGTTTTTCTCTAGATAGGCGATGGCATCGCCCAACCCTGACAAGTGCTGAAATTCTTTAAGCGCATCATCCGCTGGAATATAAACAACGCTGTCTATTTCAGACCAGCTGTTTAATCGTGCCACCAGCTGTTGCGAACTTGCCGCGTTGATATCTGGCTTTAAAAACAGAGATATTTCTGACGCCTGATCCCAGCCTGCTGTAATTTTCTCAGTATTTTTCACCATGATATAAAGCGTACTAGGTAGCGTAATACTCAGGCCTAGTACCCCAATAGTCATTAAAGATGCCAGCGGCTGACGCCACAGCTCTCCAAGACTCGCCAGCGCTTGGCGCACATGGCTGACAAAGAACATCACAATAGATTGGACAAAGCCCACTTTGGCAGAAGACGCCCCTTTTGCACGTCCTTTAAACAAAATACTCATGACCAGGCTCCTTCACTGCTGGCTGAACTTGTGCCATCAAGATCATCAGTAAGGCCATCGGTGATCATTTGACCATTTTTGAGGGTCAGCGTGCGATAACGCATGCGAGCAATCAGCCCTAAATCATGGGTTGCAATAAGTACTGACACGCCCGCTTGATTGAAGTCTTCGAAAAGACGAATAATTTCCATAGAAAGCTTGGGGTCGAGGTTACCGGTCGGTTCGTCTGCCAGCAGTAACGGGGGTTTATTTACTACTGCTCGCGCGATCCCCACTCGCTGCTGCTCACCACCAGACAATGTAATAGGCAGGCAACGCGCTTTATCTCTTAGCCCTACCATTTCAAGCGCAGCTTCTACGCGCTTGCGAATTTCTTTGTGGGTGTAACCCTCAATGACTAGCGGTAACGCCACGTTGTCAAAAACCGACTTGTCCATCAGCAGCTGGTGACTTTGGAAGATCATGCCGATATCGCGGCGTATATAGGCAATATCTCGACGGGTAATGGCGTTAAGGTCGTGGCCATTAATAAGAACGCGCCCTACTGTTGGGCGCTCCATTAGGCTGATAAGTTTAAGTAGCGTGCTTTTTCCTGCGCCAGAATGCCCTGTTAAAAAGGCCATTTCACCCGGCGCAATATGAAAATTCACCTTGCTTAGCGCACGTTGTCCGCCCGGATAAGTTTTGCTTACCTGCTCAAACTTTATCATTATTTTTCCCTACCGCTTTGCTGGTTTTAGCTTTCAGGTGTGTCCATTTCGCTAAACAACGCATCAATAAATTCTTGTCCATCAAACTGGCGTAAATCATCAATACTTTCGCCAACACCTATATACCTTATAGGAATTTTAAACTTATCGGCAATAGAGAATATAACGCCGCCTTTCGCTGTACCGTCTAACTTGGTAAGCGTGATGCCTGTTAAGCCCACGGCTTCATTAAACAACTTGGCTTGGCTAATGGCGTTTTGCCCTGTACCTGCATCCAATGTAAGCATAACTTCGTGAGGCGCATTCGGATTAATTTTCTTCATTACGCGAACCACTTTCTTAAGCTCTTCCATCAAGTTGTTCTTATTCTGCAGGCGCCCTGCCGTGTCGGCAATAAGGATATCTGTGCCGCGCGATTTTGCTGCTTCTAGTGCATCGTAAAGTACCGATGCACTGTCAGCGCCAGTGTGCTGTGCGATAACCGGAATATCGTTGCGTTCGCCCCATACTTGAAGCTGTTCAACCGCCGCCGCTCTAAAGGTATCACCCGCAGCAAGCATCACTTTCTTACCTTCTTGCTGGAACTGCTTAGCTAGCTTACCAATAGTTGTGGTTTTACCTACGCCATTTACGCCAACCATTAAGATAACGAATGGACCTTCACTGGAATCATGGGCCTGCATCACTTCTGACAGAGGCTGATTCACTTGAGACAGCATGCCTGACATTTGTTGCTTCATGATGTCTAGCAAGGCTTCGGCATCTTTTAAATCTTTTCGAGAAGCACTGTCGGTGAGGTGATCGATGATTTTTTGCGTAGTGTCCATACCCACGTCAGCGACTAACAGCTGCGTTTCAAGATCTTCGTACAGCTCGTCATCGATGGTTTTGCCTTTAAACAGGCTAACAATACCACTGCCTAGGTTTTCTTTTGTACGAGATAGGCTTTCTTTTAAACGTGCAAATAACGACTTTTTCTCTTTCGGCTTTTCTTCGGCTTTGGCTTTAGCCTGTGCTTCTGCTTTAGCGCGAGCCTCTTCTTCCGCTTGTGCCTTCGCCTGTGCTTCAGCTTCTGCCTTTGCGCGAGCTTCTTCTTCCGCTTGGGCTTTCGCCTGTGCTTCAGCTTCTGCCTTTGCGCGCGCTTCTTCTTCCGCTTTAGCCTTCGCCTGTGCTTCAGCCTCTGCCTTTGCGCGGGCTTCTTCTTCCGCTTTAGCCTTCGCCTGTGCTTCAGCTTCTGCCTTTGCGCGAGCCTCTTCTTCCGCTTGCGCCTTCGCCTGCGCTTCAGCTTCTGCCTTTGCACGCGCTTCTTCTTCGGCTTTAGCCTTCGCCTGTGCTTCAGCTTCTGCCTTTGCGCGGGCCTCTTCTTCCGCTTGGGCCTTCGCCTGTGCTTCAGCCTCTGCCTTTGCGCGGGCCTCTTCTTCCGCTTGGGCCTTCGCCTGTGCTTCAGCTTCTGCTTTAGCGCGAGCCTCTTCTTCCGCTTGTGCCTTCGCCTGTGCTTCAGCTTCTGCCTTTGCGCGAGCTTCTTCTTCCGCTTGCGCCTTAGCCTGTGCTTCAGCCTCTGCCTTTGCGCGAGCTTCTTCTTCCGCTTTAGCCTTCGCCTGAGCTTCAGCCTCTGCCTTTGCGCGGGCCTCTTCTTCCGCTTTGGCTTTCGCCTGCGCTTCAGCTTCTGCCTTTAAGCGAGCTTCTTCTTCCGCTTGGGCTTTTTGTTTCTCTGCTTTTTTGTTCTTACTGAACCAGCCAAAAAGTTTCGACATCGTTAGGACAAATCCTTATAAATTCTTAGCAATTTCGGCTACACTTGCCGCCTAATGTATGAACGCATGATACCATTGTCAGCCACTATGAAGCGAGTTTCTCGCCCTACTCGGGCACCATCTTCTGCAAAAAAACCTTATTCATCCCAAAAAGGGAAACAATCAGGGAAAACCCAAAGCACAAATAGTCCTGGGCAAATACGCATTATCGGTGGCCAATGGCGTGGTAGAAAGTTACCCGTACTCAATGCAGAAGGGTTAAGGCCAACTACAGACAGAAACAAAGAAACCTTGTTTAACTGGTTAATGCCGTACATAAACGATGCACGCTGCTTGGATGTATTTGCGGGTTCTGGTGGACTAGGTTTAGAAGCTCTGTCTCGCTATGCAGCACATTGTGATTTTATAGAGCTGGATAAACAGGCAGCAAGCCAGCTTAAAAGTAATCTTACCTTATTAAAAGCAAATGAACTGGCGTCAGCAACCGTTCATCAAGGGGACGCACTAGGTATTTTAAAAGGCATCAGCCAAGCGCCTTACGATATTGTTTTTGTCGATCCGCCTTTTGCGAAATCATTGGTAGCACCTACGCTGGCTGCGCTAGAAGATAACAAACTTGTTCATAGTGGTAGCGTGGTGTATTTAGAGCACGAAAGTGCGCTAACAACGCCCGCTCTCCCCGCCCATTGGCAAATTATTAAAGACAAACAAACTAGCGCGCTGCGCTATATGCTAATTGAGATATGTTGATTGATAACGATTGAAGTGCCTCAATTGAGTAGAGATAAGCCGTGACCTTTAACTAAGTACACGGCTTTTATTGAGCATAAGAGCTAAGGATCTGTTGCTCGTTTTACCTAAGCAAGATCAAGTTGCGTTGTCATTGAAGCTCAAGACCAATATTGGAGATTCCAGCTTCCAAGGCAAGTGCTTTCATTTCATCTGCCGCTTTCGCTGGGTATTTGGCTTGCTCTACATAATCAAGCAATTCGTTTTGTACCTCAACTTCAAACTCCATCAGCGGATGCCCTTTTACAGTCTCATCATCGGCTTCTTCACTTTCTAGCAAATAGGCTTCTACGCTGCCTTGCGATAACTTGCTGATGACCACTGCGCCTTGCGGATCGTCGCCTGCCATCAAATTTAGCAAACCAGCTAGACCAATAGCTGCATCAATTGCTGGATAAACGCCATAGTTGTCATGCTCACTGGTATCAGGTGTAGCCACTTCAACTTTCTCAAGCTGTACCGCAATGTTGAATTTGCTCTTGGGTGATTTCAACGTTTCCCACACCAAATTCAAACAGTTGCGCAATGCGCTTGCATCACCACTTTCCGTTAATTCACAGAAAAGCGTGTAGTTGGGTAGCATACGCTCAAGTAATGCAGCACCGAATGCAACGGCTTTCCAGCCTTCCAAGGCGCGAACGCGCCCAAAGGTATTAAGTTTTTGCTTTGCCATTTAAAGGGCTCCAGTGGCATGCATGAAATATTGGGTAACGCCATCCAGCAACATTTGGATAGCAATCATAACTAGGATCATACCCATTAATCGCTCCATCGCAACTAGACCGCGCTCCCCCAGAATTTTATGGAACACATTTGAAAATAGTAAGATCACTGCGCTTATCGACCATGAAGCCGCAAGCGCAATCGACCAGTCAGCCATTCTGTCTGGCGCTTGGTTGGCAAGAAGAATAAGCGCAGCCAGCGTTGAAGGGCCCGCTATCATAGGAATAGCTAGAGGTACTAGAAAAGGTTCTTCACCTACAGCTAATCCACTGGGGTTACCAGATGATGGAAAAATCATTTTAAGCGCAATAAGGAACAGAATAATTCCCCCAGCGATACTTACTGTCTCTTGTTCCACGTTCAGAAAATTGAGAACCGATTGGCCACTGAACAAAAAGAGAAACAGGATGCCAAGAGCAAATAATAATTCTCGAATTAGGATGACTTGACGACGCTTTGGTTCTATCGATTTGAGTACCGACATGAACACAGGGAGGTTACCTAAGGGATCCATGATCAAAAAGAGCATGATGGCAGCAGACCAAGTATCCATTTTTTTACTGTCTCCGGTTGTGAGGCTAAGCCCGTTTGCGCGTAAACCATTGAGTATAACTCAAAGTTCTTACAGATGGTCGTTTTAGGCGCGCAATGGTAAACCAAGCTGACTTAGTTAAAAACACCTTTTAAGGCATGATTGTTTTTCATTTATCTAGAGCCTGCAAAAAATACTCGAAAAATAACGAAAGTGCGCTTTACTAAAGCGTAGGGAGAAGTGTTTGTCATTTCTAAGCGGTGTTTTCGCCTTATTCACGGTCAGAATTCAAACAGCCCAATTGGCTTTTTCTACACCTTTTGGATAATGTCTTATCTCCAGAGCTTTTGATGTAATAGTGGGTAACATCATTTTGTTTAACGTTTTGTTCTGCGCATTGTTCGGCGTTGGAACCTGTTAATCCTCAATAAGAACAACCAAAAATAGGAAATATTGCAATGAGTTTGATGACTGTTAAAGAAGTGGCTGCTTTTCTTGGCGTACAAGAAGTGCGCGTAGAGCGCCTTGAGCGTGAAAGCCTTTTGGTTTCGAAAGATAAAGACACCGACGGTAACCCACTTTTCGACAGTGGCGACGTTGAACGCTATAAAACGCTAGCCGAGCGTTTAGGCGGGATCTAATTTACAGAAAAAGGGCGTGATTTTTTGCAAAGTCACGCCCTTTTTATTTTTTTGCGCGAAGCGACGTTAGTTCAAGTAACTTTATTCGCTTTGCTTCTACTCATCCACGTGGCACAACGTGCGACGTTTAAAAATAGAGTAGAGTAGCGTTCGACAGCCATTGGAGGCGTCGAACGCTATTTTATTTATGCACTGAAGTCTCTCAGCATTCTCGCAATTGAGCGAATACCTTTCGCTGTTGCCCCTACCGGCATTTCAGATGTTGCCCCGCCATGGTAAGCAGCGGCTAAATCCAAATGTACCCAGCCTTCTGGCTTAACAAAGCGTGATAAGAAGCCCGCAGCGTTTGATGCACCGCCACCACCGCCACCTTTCATCGGGCGACTGTTTGCTGTATCTGCGAACGCCGATGGACAGCGCTCTGCGTGGAAATCTTCAAGTGGTAGCGGCCAAAAACGTTCGTTTTCTGCCTTTGCTGCTTTAAGCATTTGTTCGCGGGCATTATCATCTAACGAGAATACGCCATGGTAGTCAGAACCCAGTGCAACCACAGCAGCACCGGTTAGTGTTGCTGCATCAATAATTAGCGGTGCGCCCGTCTCTGTTGCCGCCATAAGGCCATCAGCCAACACTAAACGTCCTTCAGCATCGGTATTAACCACTTCAACGGTTACCCCATTTTTATAGGTAAGCACATCACCTAACTTATAAGCGTGACCGCTAATAAGGTTTTCTGCACAGCACAAAATAAGCTGAATACGCTTTTCACTGCCTTGAGAAATAGATAGCCCTAATGCCCCTGTTACCGTCGCTGCGCCGCCCATGTCACATTTCATATCTAACATGCCTTCGCTTGATTTAATGCTGTAGCCACCGCTGTCGAAGGTGATGCCTTTTCCAACTAGCACGGCATCAACTGGCGCATCCGTATTACCTGTTGGGTTGTAATCAAGTACCAGCATTGCAGGCGGACGTTCACTACCGCGGCCCACATTATAAATGCCAATCCAGCCCTGCTCTTTAAGATCTTCACCTACCGTCATTGAGTAGGTTACCTTGTCACCACCCAGTGACTTAAGCCACTGTGCTGCTCGGGTTGCTAAGGTTTCAGGGCTTAGATCTTCAGGTGTTTCGTTTACCAGCTGACGGGTAAATAGTAACGCCGCATATTCTTGCTCTAGCGCTTCTTTGTCAGCCGTTTCGGCCCATTTTATTGACGCTGGTTTGCGGGCACGCGTGAAGCTAAGTGCAAAAGCCCACTGCTGCTCTTTGTGCCAATCGCCGCTTAGCGTAACTGCTGGCAGGCTTAAGCCATCTAGCTTTCTTGCCGCTTGCTGAATTAAACGCTCATTAAGCTTGTCGTCAGGCAGGTGAATAACTGCACCTGATTCAGTGAAAGAAAGCTTAGCACTCTCGCCCCACACTGCTTCAGCACTGTTTCTAGAAAGGCTAACGGTAAATTCTGCCATCGCGTTTTATTCCTTATTACATCGTTATATTATTGCAAAGCGCTTTTTGCGCTTGCACAAATGTTTGTTACTCTTTGGCGCCTTGTTTACTGCGCTTGTTGTTCGCTAACCACATACGCTTTGTTCGCTAAGCGCATACGCTATACGTGCTCGTTCAAAAGCACACATATCAATTAGCGAATCACACTAACGTGTTTTCACCTACATTCTAAAAAAGGCGACACATGAAGTTTTCACCTTCCTTATTACGCGGCACCCTTATAAAAAGGTACAAGCGATTTCTTGCCGATGTTGAGTTAGACGACGGCACTATTGTAACTGCACATTGCCCAAATACTGGCGCTATGACTGGCTGTGCTGTTCCTGGATACACTGTCTTTTTAAGTGAATCCACCAACCCAAATCGAAAACTCAAGTATACATGGGAGCTAGCCCAAACATTTGATGGTCACTTCATCGGCATTAATACGCACAATGCTAATAAACTGGTGGCGGAAGCGCTAGATAACAAGGTGCTAAGCGAATTTTCAGACATCACAGATTGGAAAGCAGAAGTAACACCGCCAACCGCCAATAGCCGGTTCGACTTTGCATTAACCCGAAAAAATTTTGAACATCAGAGTGTTACTGAGTATATGGAAGTTAAATCCGTCACCTTAGCGGATGAAAACAAAGGGTTCTTCCCCGACGCAGTCACGCAACGCGGCGCGAAGCACTGTTTAGAACTTGCGCGTTTATCTGACAGTGGTATAAAAACCAATCTATTATTCTGCGTACAACACACCGCCATCGAAAGTGTACAAGTGGCCGAGCATATTGATCCAACTTATGCAGAAAGCGTAAAGATTGCCGCAAACGCTGGCGTAACGGTTTTGGCGGCAAGCTGTATAATAGACGAACAAAAAATCCTATTAAATCAAACACTCCCTTTGATTTTATAAAAAATAGGTTGATTTTTTTCATTTCGCCTTCATATTTGCGCCTTGTTTTAGTGGGAGAACGCACTAATGCGTTTGCTGGTAGCCAGCGGGCTAAATGAAAAAACACCTGGCTAATTTATGAAAGCAATACACCAGCATAATAATTACATAGACACGATTGATTGCCTGAAGTTGTCGAGTCTGATATAGATATCGGTCCAATCAGGACAAGATGGATGTCGTAGTGTAGGAGATGTGGCAGATGCCAACAGGAAAAGAAACAAAATCCCTAGGACTATTAGCGCTGGCAGGTTTACAGCCGTACGAGCCAAAAGCTGACGAAGAGTACATGGGCGAGCCCCAAATGGAGCACTTCCGTCTATTGCTTAAAGCATGGCGCAACCAACTTCGTGAAGAAGTTGACCGTACAGTAACGCACATGAAGGATGAAGCAGCAAACTTCCCTGATCCTGTAGACCGTGCAGCTCAAGAAGAAGAGTTCAGCCTTGAGTTACGTACACGTGACCGTGAGCGTAAGCTAATAAAGAAAATTGAAAAAACGCTTAAGCGAATTGAAGAAGACGATTTCGGCTTCTGTGACCAGTGTGGTATCGAAATTGGTATTCGTCGCTTAGAAGCTCGTCCTACAGCAGATTTATGTATCGACTGTAAGACCATGGCTGAAATTAAAGAAAAACAACTTCAAGGTTAAGTTACTAGCCTCGATTACGTTGATATAGAAAGCCTCATCCCGAAAAGATGGGGCTTTTTGTTAAGCCTTTATTATGCATAACCACTATGTAGGGCGCTTTGCTCCCTCTCCATCCGGCCAACTTCACTTCGGTTCGTTAGTTACCGCTGTTGCCAGCTACCTAGATGCCAAAAGCCATAACGGAAAATGGCTGCTACGTATGGAAGATATAGACGAGCCGCGCTGTATTAAAGGTGTAGATAAAGACATACTCACTACCCTAGAAGCCCACGGCCTGTATTGGGACGGCGACGTCATCTATCAAAGCCAACAACATGCCCGTTATCAAGCGGTTCTCGATGACTTACTTACACAACAAAAAGCCTATTTTTGTACCTGCACACGTAAGCAAATTAAAGCCATGGGCGGTGTTTATAACGGCTACTGTCGGACTGAGCCAGTACACTCCAACACACAGGACTGTGCAGTTCGTTTAAAAGTAGATACTCAACTTGAAGCCTTTGATGACGTGCTTATGGGCAAAGTTATGCCCTCTAATTCAAGCTCTGATTTAATAGCCGAAGACGTAGTGCTGAAACGTCGAGACGGCTTATTTTCGTATAACCTTGTCGTGATTTTAGATGACGTATTTCAGCAAGTTAACCATGTCATTAGAGGGTGTGATTTAATTGATGTCACGCCTTTACAGCGCGCCGTATATCACACGCTGGGCTATTCTACTCCTGAATACGGTCACGTGCCGGTCGCTGCCGTGGCACCAGGCAGAAAACTAAGTAAACAAAACCGTGCAGCGCCAGTTAAAAACGAATCAGCTTTAGATAATCTCGTGCGTGTGATGCACTTTTTAGGCTTTTCCTTTCCAAATGCCTCAGAATTTGGTGATATTGATTCAGCGCTTAAGACGGCTATTTCAATGTGGGATAGGAAAAAAGTAGTGAAAACACCCGAAATTATTGTTCCACAGCATGAATCCACTTATTATAGCGAACCTTTATAGTCTGCGGAGATACCATCATCATTCATCGTGTTTTTAAATCTGTTAAGCGCGCTTTTTCAAAAGAGAGTTCGTCTCCTAACGCTTTAAAGCCAAGGACTATGACCCGTGGAGAACACGGTATATCTCGCGAAGACGTAAGCGCAAATGCATTGAAAGTAATGTATCGCCTTAATGGAGCTGGCTTCGAATCCTATTTGGTAGGAGGCTGTGTACGCGACATTTTGATGGGTCACGAACCAAAAGATTTCGACGTGGTGACGAACGCCACACCTGAACAAATTAAAGGCTTGTTCAGAAATTGCCGCCTTATCGGCAGGCGCTTTCGTTTGGCCCACATTGTGTTTGGCCGTGAAATCATTGAAGTAGCCACGTTCCGCGGGCATCACCAAGAGTCAGACGAAGACGAAAACCTTCCCAAGGGCAAGGCTGTCGCAAAGCGCGACGCTCACGGTCAATTAGTACGCGATAACGTATTCGGCACCATTGAAGAAGATGCTGAACGCCGTGACTTTACCTTTAACGCCATGTATTACAGTGTAGCCGACTTTACGGTAAAAGACTTCGCTAATGGCTTAGCCGCCATAGAAAAACGAGAAGTTGAGCTTATTGGCGACCCGGAAACACGCTACCGTGAAGATCCGGTACGCATGCTACGTGCGGTACGCTTTGCCGTTAAGCTTGGTATGCGCATTGAAGCAAAAACCGCTGCACCGATTAAATCTCTGGCCAACCTTTTACAGAACATTCCACCAGCGCGCTTGTTTGAAGAAACCCTTAAACTGTTTTTATCGGGTAAGGGAGAAGAAACCTTCTTAATGCTGCACGAATACGGCTTAATCGAGCCTTTGTTCCCTCAGCTAACGCCGTTTTTGAAAGATGAAAACAGCCGTGAAATGCAGTTTGTACGTCGTGTACTTGCCAATACCGACGAGCGCATTAATAGCGACCAGCGTGTTACGCCAGCGTTCCTTTATGCCGCACTACTCTGGTATCCAGTTGAAGAAGAGTCACAACGCTTACAAAGCGAGTCTGGCTTAAATGCTCATGATGCATTTAATATTGCGTCAGGCGAGGTCATCGCACGTCAAACACAACGTATTATGATCCCTAAACGCTTCTCTACCGTGGTTCGGGACATCTGGATTTTACAGCAACGTCTACCTAAGCGCTTTGGCCGTCGCGCTTTCCAATTGCTCACGCACCCAAAATTTAGAGCAGGCTATGACTTTTTGCTTGCCCGAGGCCAAATTGAAGGTGGCGATCTATTAGAGCTAGCTCAGTGGTGGACGCACTTCCAGCACGCTGACAACGGTAAGCAGAAAGGCATGCTTAACGCCCTTCGCAAAAGCGAAGGCGGCGCAAAAGGTGCCCCGCGTAAGCGCAAGCGTAAACCAGCGAAGCGAGGTCCTGATGCATAAAGAGCACGTGTACATTGGTGTAGGTAGCAACCTCGGCGATAGCCAAGGAAAAGCCCTGCGCGCGTTTGATGCGATAGGTCAAATAGAAGACACCCGCGTACTTAAAACCTCTTCACTTTATTCCAGTAAACCGATGGGGCCGCAAGACCAACCTGACTATATTAACGCGGTGTGCTTAATTGAGACCTCGTTAAAGCCGCACGGCTTATTGAAGCAGCTGCAACGCATAGAGCTGGAAGAAGGCCGTGAGCGCAAAGGTGAGCGCTGGGGACCACGCACGTTGGATTTGGATATTTTGTTGTACGGCAGCGAAACTATCGACACCGCAGACTTAATCATTCCCCATTACGGCATGGCAGAACGCGAGTTCGTTATGGTGCCGCTGTTTGAAATTGCGCCCAATATGGTTATGCACGATGGCAAACCCATCTCGGCATGGGTCGCTAACTGCTCGCTGGATGGACTTCGTCGCCTGCGCTCTTCCAATTAGCGGCAAAATCCGTATAGTTCGCCACACGATACCAACAATATCAATCTGAGACATGTCATGAAGAAAGTAACTGTATCGGGCTTGCTTAAGAAAAAGCAGGCCGGGGAAAAGATCACCTCTTTAACCGCTTACGACGCCAGCTTCGCCAAAATGTTCGACGAACAAGGCGTTGACGCCCTTCTTATTGGCGACTCTTTAGGCATGGTCCTTCAAGGTGAAGACGACACCCTACCGGTAACCATCGATGACATTGCCTACCACACGAAAAGTGTGCGTCGCGGCACTGAACGCGCCTTCGTATTAGCCGATATGCCGTTCATGTCTTACGCCACTCCTGAGCAAACCTACGCCAATGCAGCAAAGCTTATGGCTGCAGGTGCAAGTATGGTTAAGATGGAAGGTGGAAGCTGGTTGTGCGACACCATCAAAGGCTTAAACCTGCGTGGCGTACCTGTGTGTGGCCATTTAGGCTTAACGCCTCAGTCAGTGCACGTTTTCGGTGGTTTTAAAGTACAAGGCCGCGAAGCGAGCCAAGCTGAAAAACTGCTTAGCGAAGCGAAAGCGTTGGAAGAAGCCGGTATTCAGTTATTAGTGCTTGAATGCGTGCCTTCATCGCTAGGCAAAGCGGTTAGCGAAGCCCTAACCATACCGGTAATCGGTATAGGCGCAGGCAAAGATACCGACGGTCAAATTCTGGTGATGCACGACATGTTTGGCATCAGCGCAAACTATATGCCGAAGTTCTCAAAGAACTACCTTGTAGAAACCGGCGATATGCGCAAAGCCGTATCAAAATATATTGAAGATGTGCAAAGCGGTGCGTTCCCATCGGCTGAACACAGCTTCGAGTAACGAGGTAAATTATGAAGGTGGTTGATAGTATTTCAGCATTACGCAGCACGGTAAACGCGTGGCGACGTAATGGTGAAACCGTAGGTTTTGTACCCACTATGGGCAACCTGCACGATGGTCATCTTAAACTAGTTAAAAAAGCGAAAGCGCACAACGACAAAGTGGTGGTAAGCATTTTTGTTAACCCCATGCAGTTTGGCGCGAACGAAGATTTAGACGCCTATCCACGCACTATCGAAGAAGATAAAGCTAAGCTTATTTCTGTGGGTGCAGACGCGGTGTTTTTACCTAGCGTAGCGGAAATGTATCCGGCAGGTCTGGATGCGCAGACGTTCGTTGAAGTGCCCGGCATTTCAGACTCGCATTGTGGCGCCAGTCGCCCTGGCCATTTTCGCGGCGTCGCTACCGTGGTGACCAAGCTTTTCAACATGGTACAGCCCGACGATGCGTTTTTTGGTGAAAAAGACTTCCAGCAGCTACAAGTTATTCGCGCGTTAGCTCGCGATTTATCAATGGCAGTGAAGGTTCACGGGGTTTCTACTGAACGCGAGACGTCAGGCCTAGCAATGAGCTCTAGAAATGGCTACCTGACAGACACTGAAAAAGCGACGGCGAGTGCTATTTTTGCAGAAATGCAGCGCTTAAAAGCGGACATAGAAAGTGGTAACACCGACTTTGTTCAGCTTGAAAATGCCATGGTCAGTAACCTTGAAGCAAAAGGCTTTAAGAAAGACTACTGTCAGGTAGTTAACGCCGCCACCTTTGAACCAGCTAACGATAGCGACAAAGAATTAGTTCTGCTTGTTGCTATGTTTATGGGCAAGACACGCTTAATTGATAATATGCAAATTACGCGAGATTAAGCGTAATACCAATCCTCGCGGATAGTCTCGAACTACAAAAGAAAACGCCCGATGCATGACTCCTAAACAGAGCCTGTATCGGGCGTTTTTTTATTTGTTGCTGCTGAAGTCTTTAAGACGCAACGGTTTCTGTTTCGCGAACGAAATCCATTAGCTCTTTCCAAGCCTGAGTCTCTTTCGCAATTAAGTGTTGCTCAGCCAAAATTGCGGCCAAGTCGTTATGGCTAGTAAGCGGATTCGCTAACACTACGCGAAACACGGTAATACACTGGGAAGGGTAATCCGGCGCTTCCAGGCGAGTACGAGACACAAAAGACTTACCTGCTTCACGCTGCTGCTTTTGTACCGCAACAACAAGGGCGTCAACCTTCTCATTGATAGCGTTTCGGGTTTTAGCATTCACATGCTTCAGCTTTTCCTGCACTTCAGCGGGACAAACGCGATAGGTCAACAGTGATAGAATAGGTGTGGTCGTCAATTCAAAGTCTTGGGCTTTATCAATCATCTGCGCAAAGTCTTTGGCTTTATCAATGCTGCGATCAATTAGTAGCTCGTACCCTTTGCGACCGAATATATGCAGCGCCGAGTACACCATCATGGCCATACCGTTTCGGGAGCCTTCCAGCGTTGTAGCACCTAAGTCTTTAGAGCCTGCACGCAAAATATATTGCGCGTGATGTCTTACCGCATTGGCATTTTGTGGGTCTTTGAAAAGCGCCATTCCTGCGCCCATTGGCACGTACATTTGCTTATGCGCATCAATAGTCACTGAGTCTGCGCGTTCAATACCTTTTAGTCTGTCGCGATAGCGCGCCGAGAACAGCGTAGCGCCGCCCCAGGCTGCGTCTACATGGAACCAGCAGCCTAACTCTTTGGCTACGTCAGCAAGCTCGTCTAGCGGGTCTACGTGCCCTGTTTCGGTGGTGCCGCCTACCCCAACGATAGCAAGAAGCTTATTGCCTTCCTCTTGATAACGTTTACCAATGCGAAGGGCTTTTGCTGGATCTAGGGTTTGCTTTGGCGCGGGCACAGTTAATAATTGTTCGCGACCTAACCCCAATACATCCACTGCCTTTGACAGCGAGTAATGCCCACGTTTACTGCACATCACGCCTAAATTGTTAATGTCGTAGTGACGATAGGCAGCGGCTAGACCTGCTTTTGCCACGCCAGAAAACCCTTTTTGTGGGCCAAGTAATTTGTTGCGTGCCACCCATAAGGCGGTGATATTGGCAATAGTTCCGCCAGAGCAAAATGCCCCCAAAGAATGGGCGGCACTGTGTAGATGGTTGTCGTAAAAGCTTTGAGGCTGATCGTACACAAGGTTGTGCATCATACCCAATACTTGACGCTCTAGCGGCGTGAAAGCTTTAGACGTTTCTATCTTAACCAGGTTCTGGTTAAGCCCGACCATTAACTTAGAAAGCGGCAGGTGAAAATAGGGCAACGCTGAGGTCATGTGACCAATAAAGGTAGGCGAGTAAGTATTAACTGAATGCGCAACAAGCTTATCTAACAAGCTTTCAGCATGAGTAGACACAAACTCGGGTGACTCAGGCACCTTGGAGTCTGAAAAGTCTTTTTCAATTTCTTCTAACGACGTCTTTTTTGTCACTACGTGCTGCGACAAAAAATCTAAGATATTGTCAGATAAATGCTGCTCTATTTGAGCCAGCTTTGAGTCTTTGTGTTCAGGCTTGGTAAAGACCCTAAACAGGTGCTCTAAACTAACTTGCGCTTCACCCACTCAACACACCTCATACTTAAAACAATCACACATTTCGCTTACATTTATTGGGCGAAATCAACAGGCGGTTTTGTAGGACACCGGCCTGACACTTACTTTTCCTTTTAGCCAAATAGCATTCGACACAATTACTTTGCGACTGGTGCAGCTATTTATCCAACATATCCCTTAACGGTACATCGGCTGGGCTAATGCGCGTTGACGCGGTCCATTCGTTGCCAAACCTGAAAACTTATCACAATACTTTCAGGGTGTCGCACTTTACATCAGATTGCAATGCTCGCCAAGGGTTAGCGCACGGCATTTAAGCGACTATTAACGTTTTATTACATGCAAAAAACTTATGAAGCGGTTAACTCTGCACACGTATTTAAACGAATTCCCCCGAATTTTGTACCGCAAATTTTATCAGTCTCTACTATATTTAATTTATGAATAGTACCAACACGGGTCTCTCGTATTGGTTTTCCATCTTCTAATTGCGAGCCTAAGTAGCCATTGAACTCACATTCAAGCATTCATCGCTGCGATAAAGTACTGCTTCAAAGCAAGGGGGTCTGTTTATGCCCATTCGTGAAATTTCCGAGGATTTCTCTATCGATGATATCGTGCCTTATTTTCAACCCATCGTTGACTTACAAAGCCAAGGAGTATGGCGCTACGAGTGCCTGGCACGCTTGATAACCCGAGGTGATAAGACTTTTTTACCTAGCGAATTTCTCTACCTTATAGAGCGCGAACAACACGTAAATACGCTTGCAGCGAGCATGTTTGTGCAATGTGCCAGCTATTTTCACGACGTTAATATCCCTTGGAACATCAATATAACTGCCAATGACCTTCACAATGTAGAGCTTACTAATACCCTCATCACCCATTTAGCAAGCTATCCCACGCCGGAGCGTGTAAGTATAGAAGTGAGTGCTTCTACTGCCCTATCCAATCCGAAAAGCCTTACCGCATTTATCGAAAAAAGCATGCATGTGGGGCTGGGCGTTTTCATCGACAACGTTGGATCATGCCCAGGTAACATACGAGCGCTTATGAACTTGCCGGTTCGGGGGATTAAGCTCGCTGGCGGGCTAATTAAACACTATGACGAACAAGAGGCAGTGAGGGAATATGTAGACTATCTGCTGTCGCTATGTGAGCGCCATGGAGTAAGCACTATTGCCGAGCACGTAGAAGATGAGGCGCATCTAGAACGCGTAAAACGTCTGCCCATTCGTTATGCACAGGGATATGTGTTTAGTCCGCCCATGGCGAATGTGAGAAGTGCCACTGCGCGCCATTAACAAGCGAATTATACAAATTTGAATAACAAACGGGGCGAGCTTTTCATCTCACCCCACTTTTACAGCTTTCAGTATTTCTTGCTGCTATAGCAGACTCAGCCTTCTTCGCTACGGCAGTTAAGCTGCCAGCACGATTGACCGCTCCCTCGGTACTTTCGCTCAAACGGCGTCATGTGATCATCGCCAGTAACTTCAGATAAATCAGATACCATGCCGTAATGTTTAGCCGCTTGCGCAAATTCCATTAGATAAATAAGCCAGTTGCTACGCACTTCAATATTTGGAGTGATCGCCATCAGGTCCACCATGGCCGCACTACCGTGCCAGCGCTTTTGAACCTGCGTCTTTTTAGGATAGGGGTTGGGATACAGCAGAAAGTGCTGAGTCACGTTCCAATTAGACTGCTTTACTAAGCGCCAAAAGTCGTTCACATCGGCACGAATAACCCGATAGTTGTCTTGCTGTGCGCTGTAATGTTCATGTTTATCCACCCGCAGCGCCGACTTATCGATACCGATAACACGCGCATCGGGGTTTGCTCTTGCAATATTCGCCGTACTTTCGCCAACGCCGCAGCATGAATCTAAAATGATCTCGCCGCTAAAGCCATCAAGCCACGCGGTGACATCATCAAACGCAGCTTGTGTATGGTCGCTAATCGGTCGCTTATTTTCACTCGCTTGGTACTTTTTCACTAAGTCGTCTAACTTATCGTGAATACCTACCTGCGATGTTGTGATTTCTCTAGAATTACCGCTGGCCATTAGCTACGAATACCTTTACCCGTTTTAAGTAGGTAGTACGCCACACCAAATAGCAGTGCATTAAAGCCCACTAACAAGGCAAGCGACAAGGTTACATTTACGTCAGAGACCCCTAAGAATCCATAACGAAACCCGTTGACCATATACACAACAGGGTTCGCCTTACTCACCCACTGCCAGAATTCAGGCAATAGGGTAAGTGAATAAAACACACCACCTAAGTAAGTTAACGGTGTTAATACAAACGTTGGAACCACGCTAATATCATCAAAGGTCTTCGCAAATACCGCATTAATTAAACCCGCAGTCGCAAACAAGGTAGAAGTGAGTAACAACGTGAGCGCAATAATGCCCAAATTGTGTATTTGAACATCAACGAAAAACAGCGACACTAAGGTAACGATAATACCTATCAGTATGGCGCGGGCCACGCCGCCGCCCACATACCCAAGAATGATGACCGAAGTGGGTACTGGTGACACCAACAGCTCTTCAATATTGCGCTGAAATTTAGCACTAAAAAATGAAGAGGACACGTTGGCGTAGGAGTTTGTGATCACCGACATCATAATAAGGCCGGGCACAATAAACTCCATGTAAGTAAAGCCGCCCATTTCGCCAATACGGTTGCCGATGAGGCTACCGAATATCACGAAGTACAAACTCATTGTAATAGCTGGCGGCACAAGGGTTTGTACCCATATGCGCAAAAAGCGCGTACATTCTTTTATCCAAATAGTGGTTAGCGCCACATAGTTTTGCTTAAACCAACCCACGTTTTCTTCTGTGTTCATTTGTGTACTTTCAGTTTTCATGTTTTTCACCTTTACCTGCTGTGGGTTTAGCCAGCTTGCTTCGCTGATTCAACTAAACGCACAAATAGCTCTTCAAGGCGATTTGATTTATTGCGCATGCTCATTACTTGAATACCCTTTTCACTTAGCTGGGTGAAAACCGGGTTCAATCCTTCCGTTTTCTCAACATCAACTTCAAGGGTATGGTCGTCAATCAAACGGTGTTCAAAGCCCGTTAGTAGGTCATCTGTCGTCGTCATGCCATCTGGAATTTTGATATCCAACACAAAGGTTTCTAGGCTTAGTTTAGACAATAAAGCTTTCATGCTGGTGTTCTCGACAATGGTGCCCTTGTTAATAATGGCGATATTGCGACACAGCATTTCTGCTTCTTCAAGATAGTGGGTAGTGAGGATAATCGTGATCCCCTGACGGTTAATCTCTTCTAAGAAACCCCACATAGAGCGGCGAATTTCAATATCTACGCCCGCGGTTGGCTCATCTAAAATAAGCAATTTCGGCTCATGCATGAGTGCTCGAGCAATCATCAGTCTTCGCTTCATACCACCCGATAGCTCACGCGCGCGGGCATCGCGTTTTTCCCACAGGTCGAGCTGAGCAAGGTATTTTTTAGCACGCTCTTTCGCAATACTGCGCGGTACGCCGTAGTAACCTGCCTGATTCAATACAATTTGCAGTACAGTTTCAAATTGGTTGAAATTGAACTCTTGTGGCACCAGACCAATGCAGGCTTTGGCTTGCTCTTTTTGCGTTGTGAGGTCATAACCAAACACCGACACACTGCCATTGGTTTGGTTTACAAGTGAACTGATAATACCAATAGTGGTAGATTTACCCGCCCCATTTGGGCCAAGTAATGCAAAGAAGTCTCCTTCTTGTACTGTAAGGTCGACGCCTTTTAGTGCCTGTACGCCACCTTTGTAGGTTTTGGTTAACCCTTTAATGTCCAACGCTTTCATGATTTGCCCGTAGTGAGAGTGTGATCACTAAGACGTATTGACCTTTGATGCAAACCAAAGGTCAGCACGCCCTAATTAACTTTAGTGAGATGCAGTTATCTGTCGCTAACAACTTACAACCAACGAAGTGTAACCTAGTTCATGCCATTAAATGAATACACTCGCGTTTAGTGGTTGCTTTAAACAGTTTAAGCTTTCGTCTTCTAAATGAGAGCGAAAACGCCTTTTTTCAACCCCAATAAAAAAGCGCCGCGTACCGTTGGGGTAGTACGCAGCGCAAAGGGTAGCTTAATACCAGTCTGAATAGATAATTGAGACTTTTACGTAGAAGTTCAGCCTTACCGCTTCCACGGCACTGTTTCCCCTCTCCCAGTCTTTGAAGAGGCTTCTACAGTGCAATCCGCCTCGCTTGCCTGGCACTTAAAAAAAGCAGTGCGCTAAACTCGACGGACAAATACTATTAAACCCGTTATTAATGGCAAAAAAAGCGCGTAATTGTGGAAATGTGATGGTGATTTAGCTTTCCTATAGATTTAGCATGTGAAACTGCACTACAAGCGTTTTATTAATCCGCGCTTGGGGACGTTGTGTGGGGCTGCCGCCAAAGATAAAGTTCACGATAAGCCCCTCAAATATGGCGTAAATGAGGCAGGCTTGAGGATTTTATGCCGAACTTAGGCAATAGCTGTCATTCATAGGTATAGTGTGCGCTCTATCAGAATTATATTTGCGGGTTAATGTATGCCAAAGACAATTGCATTAGTGGAAGATGACGCGGCCATTCGCGAAAATTACATTATGGCGCTTAAAGCGCAGGGCTATAGCGTGAATGCCTATGAGGACAGGCCTTCTGCTGCTGAAGCGTTTAACCACACCTTACCCGACTTAGCCATTATCGATATTGGTTTGAAAGATGAAATTGAGGGGGGCTTTATGCTGTGTCAGCAACTGCGAGGCCTATCACAAACCCTACCTATCATCTTTTTTACTGCACGAGATAACGACGTAGATACTATCAGCGGCCTTAGAATGGGCGCGGACGACTACCTGACTAAAGATATTAGCATGGCTCATCTGCTAGCACGCATTGCAGCCTTGTTTAGGCGTACAGACTTACTTGCTGCCCCCACAGAACAAAAAGATGAGCTAAAAGTGGGCGACTTAAAAGTAGACGTGTCGAGAATGACGGTAAGCTGGCAGAACCAGCCCGTTTTGTTGACGGTAACAGAGTTTTGGATGCTGCATGCGCTCATTAAGCGCCCAGGTCATGTTAAAAGCCGCCAACAGCTCATGGATGAGTCCAGAATGGTGGTAGACGACACCACCATTACTTCGCATATCAAACGTATGCGTAAAAAGTTTGTGCAGCTTGACCCAAACTTCGATCATATCGACACCGTGTACGGCATGGGATATCGCTGGCAGCTGTAGCGGGCTTTCGACTAAAACTGCGTTTCGTCTGATTAAAAGATAAGGGCAACCGACTAAAAACATGGGATTTCGCTTTTCAATACGCCTTCAGCTTATGGTGCTGTCGCTGTTCTTATTCACCATACCCTACTTAGGTTATAACTATGTGTGGGAACTTGAGCAGTATCTGCGAAACGGTCAAGAACAAACCATGATTGGCACCGCGCGAGCTGTTGCCACTGCCCTTCACGAGCGTCCCGCTTTATTTGATAGCCAATCAGCGTATCTTCAAGACGTGCGCCCTGGAACAGATCTTTACGCGCCACCTATCCCGTCCCCCATTCGACTTGATGGCGAACTTAACGACTGGCAGCAAGTCAGCGAGTTAATGAGTGAGTATGGCAGTGGCGAAGTTATTGAGTACTACAATGGCTACGCGGGAGAACCTACCAGCTTATCGTTCAAGCATATGGTGGGGCGCTACGGTCAATTTCTGTATGCCATGTTTGAAGTCAGTGATGACGTACTGCTGTGGCGGCAACCCAATAGTTTAAGCGTGGAGACAGGCGACCACCTGCTTGTGGGCATGGAAACTCCACAGGGAGAATTAGCAAGATATGTTGTCGCCCCTTATGAAAGTGGCTGGGTAAACGCGTACAAGCTGGCAGATAACACAACGACAACTCGGGCGGTAGAGAACGCGCTCTCTATTCAAGGCCGATGGCAAGAGACTGCCACGGGCTACAACATTGAACTGCGCTTTCCGCTATCAATGACCACAGGCGGCTTAGCATTTTCAATTGTCGATGTGGACGACAGGGCAAGTCGATTGAAGCAGTACGCGTTAGGTACGGCGAATACAAAAGAGCTCGCTGAATTAGGTACTGTTATCACTCCTTCCCCTGAAATTGAGCGCATTCTGGCAGGTTTAAAATATGCCGATTCACGGGTTTGGGTTGTAGATAAGCACAAGCGGGTACTCGCCCGCGCTGGTGACATTCAATCGGCCACAGGCATTGAAGTAGATGAAAAAGAAACCTCTTCAAATGCAATTTGGCACTGGGTTGAGAGTGAGTGGTTACTTCCACTTTATTATCAGATTCTTACGCGGCCACCTGCCGACTTTATTGACGAGCTAGACGATGCTTATGCATTGGTAGGGCAGGATTTAGGCACGGCGCTGAATGGCCAACCCGATTCACTATGGCGTTTGTCACCCGATAACAAAGCCATAGTACTCTCCGCTGCCTACCCAATTTTTATTGAAGGCAACGTAATGGGGGCGGTTATTGTAGAGCAAACCACCAATGGCATTCGTACTTTGCGTAACCGGGCATTAGAACAGCTCTTTCACGTGATTTTAGCAGTGATGACCATAGGTACATTAGGGTTACTGCTGTTCGCTACGCGAATTTCAAACCGCATTCGCTCCCTTCGCGATAACACCGAAGCGGTGATAGATGATAATGGCAAAATCATTGGCACCCTTCCGGTTTCAAATCAGCGTGATGAAATTGGTGATTTATCCCGTTCATTTGCGGATGTGCTTTCGCGGTTACAGCAGTACAACTCCTATTTAGAAAACATGGCATCCCGCTTGTCTCACGAACTTAGAACGCCCATTGCCGTGGTAAAATCATCGCTGGATATGCTGACTCAGGTTAATGACGCCGACCAACAAGCCGTTTTTGTTGAAAGGGCGCAATCAGGGGTGAACCGCCTAAGTACAATATTAAACAGTATGAGTGAAGCCACCCGATTAGAGCAGGCCATTCAACAAGAAGATTTAGAACCATTCGACTTAGTTAAGGTGATATCTGGGTGTATTGCTGGTTACGAACATGCCTATAGCCATCGACGCTTTAGTTTTACCCACAATGCTGATACTGCGCGCATACTTGGCTCCCCTGAACTTACGGCTCAAATGTTCGATAAAGTTATCGCTAACGCCGTAGATTTCAGTGAAAAAGAAAGTGAAATCCAAGTCAGTATTACGGTTAAGGACAAGCAAGCTGAGCTAACCATTAGTAATACCGGACCGCTCCTTCCAGAAGGAATGAGGTCTCAGTTGCTTCAGTCTATGGTGTCGGTGAGAAAAGAAAACGATGTGCAAAATGCCTCTTCACCGCACTTGGGGCTAGGGCTTTACATTGCCAACATCATAATGACCTTCCACAAAGGTCAGTTATCTTTATTCAATCGGAAGGATAGTACAGGTGTAGTCGTCAGCGCACGCTTTCCTTTAATGTAAATGAATGAAAAAAACGTCCAACTCGGTCTATAGTTAAAGTCTAATAAACTTTGCTACATAGATAGCGAAAGCCGAGCACATACCTCATACCAGTCCGCATAGGTTATTATCTATACGGATTGGTATTGAATAGGCTATACGTAGTCATATGCTTTCGTGTCAACAAAGGACGCATAGCGCTTTGCCTTTCTGTCTAAGGCTAAAGCCATTATAAAGAATGAATTACAATGCAAAAAAACAACACGTTATTGATTAAATCCATGTCATTTGCGCTTTCTATTTTCTTTACTTCCCATCGAAGGGCGAGCACGTTCAACATAACTAGTTTTATCACAGGTACATTCACATCGAGCGCTCTCTTACTAGCCGGCGCTACCCTTTCATGGGCACATGCCGCTGATACATCCTTATCAGCAACGCCAAGCATTTCGATATACGTTAGCGACGCCAATGGGGAGCCTGTGAAAGATATGGTGTTAACCCTAACGCCTAACTTTACGCTTGCATCAACGCCACAGCGTGAAGAAGAGCCCGCCATAATGAATCAAATCGATAAACAATTTGCACCTCACGTGCTTGTTGTTCAATCAGGCACAGATATTTCGTTTCCAAACGCAGATAATCTTTTTCATCACGTGTATTCTTTTTCGCCTACAAAACAGTTTGAGCTAAAACTCTATAAAGAGTTTACCGCTGAACCGCTTCGCTTTGAGCAAGCTGGTATTGTAGATATTGGCTGCAATATTCACGACTGGATGCTGGGCTATATTGTGGTAACCGACAGTCCATTTTTCGCAAAAACCGATGAAGAAGGCGTAATGAATGTTTCACTTCCGGTAGGCGAGTACAGTGTTATGACCTGGCACCCGCAGCAACCTGATGTGAAACTATTTAACAGCGCAACATTGCATATCACCAACTCACAAGAATACAAATTTGTTCTTGATGCAGTTTTCAGTGACGATGACTTCGACGAAGGATTTGGCGATTATTAATGCGTAATGTCTTTGCCTTAACCGTCTGTTTGCTTTGCACGAGTTTAACACTTCAGGTTCACGGAGAAACCAAGGCCCTAGTAAGAACAAGCTTTGTGGCAAAAGATGATTCGCGGAGCTTTCAGCAAATGGGGGCCGGTCATCAGCGTTATGAAAGTAACGGTATACAGCTCTCTCATGCTGTAGTAATAGCTGACTTTATGTTAGCGGATAGTTGGTCGGCAGTTGGCGTCATCAATGGTTATAGCGATGGGGAACAAAAGGTTGGATTTTCCGAGCTTTATTTAAAATATCGCCCGTTAGTCGCATCCAGCATAAAGCCTGAAGTAAAAATAGGGGCATTTTTTCCCGCTCTCTCAGCGGAAAATACCGACGCGGGTTGGTTATCGCCTCATTTTCTGAGTAACTCAGCAATTAATAGTTGGGTGGGTGAAGAACTAAGAACGGGCGGCATCGAAGTAAGTCTACGACAAAATGGCAGGCAAATAAGAAGCCACTGGTCATGGAAAGTATTAGGCAGCGTATTCAAAGGTAACGATTCCACCGGCACTCTGCTTTCTTGGCGAGGGTTTGCCCTTCACGACAGGCAGTCCGTTTATAATGATCGCGTAAACTTCCTCCCCATTCCCGGCGTCGTCGATGAAGATAAGTTAAACGCACCGGCATGGACTGAACCCTTCAGGGAAATTGACAATCGGTTTGGGTACTACGTAGGAGCTCACTTAGCCTATGCTAGAAAGGCCGAGTTGCGTTATTACTATTACGACAATAATGCAGACCCGAACATTGTTGACCCAGACCGCATTTATGCCTGGCATACGCGCTTTCATTCATTAACACTGCGATATTTACCACGACCTGAGTTAACGGTGTTTTCTCAAGTGCTACTAGGTGACACTTTGATGGGGGAGCATATCGTAGACAACGATTTTTCCAGTGCGTATATCGGTGCGGCATACAACCTAAAGCAATTAGGCTGGGAAGATTTAACTTTAGCCATGCGTGGGGACTGGTATCAGGTGGTAGATAACGATGATGTTATGTATGACCCGAATGGAAGCAGAGGTAACGCCTTTACCGTTAGCGTAAGGTACGACATTACCGCTTATTTATCCGTTAGCACAGAATGGCAATTAAATTCAGGGCATCAGGAGAATTTGCGTTTTTTCCAATCCGACGAGGACTATAGAGAGCAACTATTTCAACTGGCATTCACTGTAACTCTGTAGCGACGCGACTGTTGTTCAGTCCTACCCTTTCGCCACTTCAATTAAATCAAATTTTGTTTCGCTGTCACCTTTCACCATCACCTGACACTGTCCCCAAGAGCTTGGAATTTGCCAAACATGCGCTTCGGCAACCGTGAATTTTTCTCGATGAGTATCACAACGGACTTCAACGGTATCAAGCTCGCCTTGGATGTTGCCAAAAGCAAACTTACTTCGCACAAGAGTGTGGAACCAATTCCCATCACTTCCTATCGTTACGGGCACGGTTAAGTTTTGCTCAGATGCAATAGATTCTTCAATCTGACTAATTAGCGGCGCGATCTCGCCAATACGCGTTTCTTGCGCTTCCATGTCTTGAAGTGTGGTGTAGGATTTTAATGCTTCTGCATAATACCCACGCTGAGCATCGAGTATGATTTTTCTTTGAAGGGCGTATGCCACATAATCTTCATTAAACACCATGTTATTGAAGCGCTTACTACCGTTGCTGGCAAGTAATCGCGTTAGGCTTTGCGCTTCCCTCTCTACGTCGCCTTGTTTGCTCGCTATATGAGACTCCAAGTTTAGCAACCACGTATTTTCATAGCGGTTTAGCGTATCCCAGCCTAGAAGCTCTTTAAGTGCTTCATCAGCCGCGTCAACATCACCCGCATTAAAGCGCTCGTCTGCGTCTTTATAAGCTTTAATAAATTTGCGTGTGGCACCGCTTTTTCCGCTTATAGCGAAATCCATTTGGACTGCTTGATGACACTGCTGGGTAGGTTCGCCATCTTTGATCGCGGGGTTATATTGCCATTTCTTAACCGCTGACAGTGCACTGCGTTTGAAAGAAGGGCTTCCAAAGAAGTCTTCTACAACAGGGTCTTTCACTCTGCCTTCTTCGTCGATAACGTAGCTTAGCCTAACCCAACCTTCTCGGCCTTTTCTAATGGCTTGAGATGGGTATTTAGGATCGACACGTTTCAAAGGCGTCGCTGGTGTAAATGCGCTTATGCGCTCTACTTCATCAGCTTTCGATTCTGCGAGCGCTTTTTCTTCAAGATCATCACATGGGATACTCAGTTCCTGTGCAGCTGCACTTGCCGTGAAACCTGTCGCGAGCAAAGCCGCTAAAACGAGCGATGGTTGGGTTCGCTTAACAATATTTTCGTGGGCTGAATATTCTGTTCTCAATGCTTTTTTCCATAAATCCTGTTTCATATTTATCATCCTTAATAATTGCTAAACATTACGAGTGAATTGGCGCTAATTCTATTTTTTAGACGAACTCTCAAGTGACGCATCGGGTACGTTTTTGATCATCATTTGTTCTTTGCGTTTCATCATCATCTTGGCAAGCCTACGCATGCTAACCGTGGTGTCTTTTTCATCTACAATATCGACACCTAGCAAGCGTTCGAGCAGGTCTTCTAGCGTAAGCACCCCTTCTAAACCGCCGTACTCGTCAACCACCAGTAACATATGCACGTGCTTATTGATGAAGTGCTCGAAGGTGACTGACAGCGGCATAGTGTTTAACACGGTAACCATGTCTTTTGCGTATTCAGAAAGCGGTTTATCAGTGTTACCTCTGGCTTGTGCCACCAATAAATCAGAACGCATAACAAAGCCGGTAATGTTTTCTGAGTCGCTGTCTTCAAACACAGGGATACGAGAAAATTCTATATTGGCGTGTTTGTGGAAAAAGCCTTCTACCGTCATCGACTCCGACACTTTAAATAGCGCCGTGCGGTGGGTAATCGCATCTTTCACTTTCAGCTCGTGCAAACTTAACAAGCTTTGTAGAAACGCCGCTTCGTGATTCGCTAGCTGACCTTCTTGCCCCGACAACTCTGCCATGGCGTGAAGCTCACTACGGCTTAACCCGCGAAGTGGACTGTCTTCTTTAAAGCCTTTCGTCATTAGCTCAGACATTTTAACGAACGGCATAAGTACAATTGAAAGGTATTTAAGAAAATATGCGGTTACTGGCGCTAGTGTTCGCCAATAGGTTGCACCAAGTGTTTTAGGGATAATCTCAGAAAAAATAAGAATAAGGAGTGTAAGGACTGCTGAAATAACGCCTAGATAGGCGTCACCAAATACTGCTGCCGCTTGCGCACCTGCCCCGGCAGCCCCCATAGTATGAGCAATAGTGTTCAGCGTTAATATTGCTGATAAAGGCGTATTTATATTATCGGTTTGTTTACGTAGTAGCGCACCACTGGCTTTGCCCTCTTTCTCTAACACAGAGATATAAGCGGACGAAACACTCAGAATCACAGCCTCTGCAATGGAGCACAAAAAAGAAAAGCCCAGTGCAATGAAGACGTACACAATAAGTAAAAGCATGTAGTTATTCCAAGCGTCCTTGTAGGTTTAAACGCGTTTTAATTTTAATAAGTTGAACGACTATTATGGATAATAGAGCGGGATATACAAGCGCTCTATGAATATCATTTGAGCGCTTTATTATGAAAGGCATCCGCTGGGCTACTGTTAGCCGCAGCACGCCGAATGTTGCTCTTGGTTATGACGGTGTTGCTGCAGCTTTTTCAGACCCAGCCTTAACATTAACCCCGCCAATAAAATCGCGCATAGCCCATAAATCACCTGAACGTCTGCACCGTGCTCATGAACATGGCTTTGCGTTTTGATCATAGAGGCTAAAGAAAACGAAGCTACTAGGTAGTTCAGTGCGTAACCAAAACCAATACTCGCAGAGATAACACTGAAAAGGTAAAGCACTAACGTTCGCGTGCCCATTTCTTGTTTGATCATTCCCATCGTTGATACGTTAGTGGC
>NZ_JACSOE010000035.1:0-45629 GCF_014349115.1 Alteromonas sp. BZK5
CGCAGCGAATAAACTGTTATGAAGAACCGGATGCGTTAATTGCGCTCGTCCGGGTCTGTGAGGGGTGAGGGCAGTAATGTCCTCATCTACTCGGAAACCCGCTAATGTGGCCTTGGTTTGTTCATAGCCCTGATAGCCATCCACTTGCAAATAGCCTGAGTAATATCCCAGATACTCTACCGCACAACGCCCTGAGCGATTGTTCTGGTAGTCATACAGCACGATATTGGGTATCGGGTTTTCATTGGGCGAATCACTGCCGGTGCAATACAACCACATATAACAGGTAGATTTGTCTTCACTGATGACCTTCAGTGTGGTTTCATCTGCCTGAATGACGGGTTGTTCCAGTTGGATGGTCTTGAGCCGTTCAACTAAGGGTTTAAACAATGTGCTGCACTTTATCATCCAGTCGGCCATGGTACGGCGACTTAATTCGATACCATATTGTTTGAACAAGCTTTCCTGGCGATACAGCGGCAGTCCATATTGTTATTTACTGGTGATGATTTGGCTTAATAATGATGACGTAGCTATCCCCTTAGGAATAGGGCTGGCCGGTAGAGGCGCAATGTTAACCTTAACCTCAATACCTTGCTGCTCACACATGCGGCAACTGTATTTGGGCCTGACATGCTCTACCACTTTGACCTGGGCGGGGATGAATTCCAACTTTTCACTGCGTGCTTCGCCCATCTGATGCAGCTCACCGCCACAGCAATCACAGACCTTGTCTTCATCGCTAATGTCATGAACAACCGTTTCACGCGGTAAGTCTTTAGGCAGTGACTGGCGTTTCGGTGTTTTGTGGGTATAGCTGATGGCCTGTGTCTGGTCTTCCTCTTCAACGTGGTCAGCCTCTGACTCAGCTTCGTTAAACAACTCACCCTGGCCTGGATGGCTTTCACTGCTAGCTCCAAACTGCTTTTGTTGAGCCAAGCGGAACTGCTCTTTTAAATAGGCTATTCTGGCATCCTTCTCAGCCATTAATTCTGCTTGCTCTGCAAGCAATTTTCGAAGCTTTGTCAGTTCGTCAATCATGGTGTCATTTTACCAATAAAGCCCAGTAACCTGTTGTTTTTATTCAGACTAATTCGTGATCGTTAAATCCCTTGTATGATCACAGGTTATAAGGCCACCGACTGGAAGGTCATGGGTTGATGACCGATAACATCATACCCACTTAGCAACCACTCCAGTTGCTGTTCAGTCAGTGAATACGTTGGCGTACTGAGCTTACCTGGCCACTTGAATTTGTCCTTTTCCAGACGCTTGTACCACAGGGCAAAGCCGGTGCGGTCCCAGTACAGGATTTTCAGTTTGTCTTTGCCCTTGTTAAAGAACACGAACAAGGCGCCTGACATCGTCGGCAAAGCCATGTCGGTTTCGACGATGGCCGCAAGGCCATTGATGGACTTTTTGAAGTCGACAAAATCACGGTGCAAATATACTCGGGGTGGATCAACAAAAAGCTTCATGCCGGCAGGCCATTGAGCAAAGTGAGCAGGTAATCTGCCGGTGTTTCTGCTGGCAGCGATAACCTAGAGGCTGAAAGTTCGAGCACAATCGGTTGCTTAATATCTCGATGGACTTCTGTCGCAGTATGTTTGGTAACTTTTGTGCTGACAAAAGCGGATGTCGTGGCATTAACTAATCCATGCTTCTTCCGCTGAGTGAAAAGCCACTGGTTGAAATCTTATGCTGGCGACAAAATTCTGAAATGGTTAAACCGCTTTGCTGCTGGTCTTCCAGAATCTGCCGCCATTGGTCCCGGCTTCGAAATTTTCTCATTGCTCACTCCGTTTTGAATTTTGGAGTCAGCTTACTGAGATTTCTTCAACCACTGAATGTGCTGTTTACCGGACGCTTGCAAACGTCGACATACATGCTAGCGACGTTCGCAATATATGGCTGAGGGAAAAACATGAATATCACTGCATTACGGCTGGCAAAGCTTGCTGAAGCGCGGCAACATTGATAGTGTGATTACGTCAAAATCGCTTGGTACTTATACCGTCAGTATCCCTTGATAATCACACTAGTACATCTAAACGTCCATATGAAGCAACTTACCAAACACAGCCAAAACGCACAAAAAACTAATAAACGCCTTGTTTCGTCTTGGCGTGCTATTTGAGTCTGCTTTCGGTTTTAAAAAGTGCAAACTAACGGTACCCTTCTGTAAGTAGCTGAGGAACCGTCCCTCATCGCTGATTGTGACCTTAACCTTTGATTGCTCGTTCGACCTTAAGTATTCGACAAACCGATGTGGTATGACAATTTTGGTAACGACTTCATTGTCAAAACGACTCTCTATTTCATCAAGCCAAAATTTTAAATCTTTTCGATATTGACTGATCAAGTCTTTGTCAAATTGTTGTTCAGAGGGGAAATACCAAGTGAATGAAAGTTGCCAACTCTCGCTCTTTAGTCCTTCAAAAAGGTCGAGTAGCGTGCGTATCGCTTCTACGTTGTGCGATCTTATCAAAGAGTCTTTTGAAGCAACTCGATTCCTCATTAAATCGTGCATCCCCGACCAAAGTGCATGATTACCGTCCTCTGTTGCTCTACACCGGTCATTAAATGTAGTTAATAACTTTTCCACATTAGCAATTTCGCTTTTCTTGAGCATTGCGGCATTCGCATAGCGAGGAAGCTTATTCTTTGCTCTTTTACCTGGTCGTCTAGATAGGTTGTCATCTATGTTGATAATTTTGTTGATTAGCCCATCATCAACTTGGATAGACTGCATAATCTGAATGTTGGATTTTCTGTTTGCTAGCATTAACATCACTTCCCAAAGATCCAGTAACGAGAGTTTTTTGTTATTGGTCATCGAAAACGCATTTTGGATCTGCGCTAGTAGCGTTTCATTGTCGGCTGATATCTCTTTTGGTTCGCAAATAGTCATATGTCTTGGACGCAGAAAATCTACTTCATGTGCTGGGTTTAATAGTTTCGCACGCGAGTTCAAATCTTCATCTTGAAGCCCCCAGAATTCTTTAAGCGAAGGTTTACTGAGTTTATTGTCAGAGAAGGCAACATGCTGCACAAATTCGGACAGGTGGTAATAGGATGAAAGCGTCACCTCAGGTGTTGCGTGTCCCATTAATGATGATACTGCCCACAGTCTTTTCCTAGACCATGGTGTCAAAGCTAGTCGAGATGCTACTTTTTTATAATTTGCATCATTGAAATAGGGATGGTCGCAAAATTGATAAGTTCTAAATTTCTTCAGGAACTCACTATTTAATAGCAACATCAGCCAATTGCAAAATGAGTGGCGACAGTGATGAAAGACCAAGTTTTGGTCGCCAGTTACTGAGCGTAGTATATAACTAAGTAGATTGAATGCTTGGTTAGCTTCATTGATATCTGGCACTATTTTGGTGTTTATATTGACATGAAGCCCTCTTCGACCATCTAAATAGTCAATAAGCTCCTCTAGCTTGTCCTCAGGCCAAAGGCAATCAAGTGGTAGGTTACGAGAACTCTTTGCTGACTTTAAATCGCGAAACCTATTAGGCCGTACTTGCAGACTAACATAGTGTAGCCCCCCTATTTTAAGGTCCGCAAATTGTAAGCCTGAAATTTCGTTGCGTCGTAATCCACTATAGAACCCAAAACAAAAATAAAGTTTGGCAAGGGTTGCTAGTGGTGTGTTCAACAGGTCGCATAATTGGCATATCCTGTCCGCTTCATGATGGGTAATGATGTTGGCATTCACCCCAGTCTTGTTGCATGGGACATCGATATCAGAAACATCCATTTCCCTAACGAAGTTCTTAGTAACTAAAAAATCGGCGAAGTAAAGTACAAACTGTTTCTTGCTAGATATGATTTCATCGATGACGTCGTTTAATTTAGTCACCCAAATATCTGGTGATAGGGTTTGCATATTGCAACCTGCAAACTCTTGGATAAAAGGTTTGGCAACATAATCTACGTAGTCATATATGGTTTTAAGTCTTAGTCGGTCCTTTTTTTTGCCTCCTTCATCAAGTAGATGATATGCCCATGCGAGTAATAACCATATAAGAGGCTTTTGTATAGCATGCTCTGTTTGCTCTAGCCACGTTCGTAGTTTGCCTTTAAGTGGAGTAGTAATCTCACCGCTCTTCTTTTGAGTCGTGTTTATCTTCAATGGGCGAATAAACGAGGTTACTTCTGTATATTGTTCGGTAGTGGTTTGTTCTAGAGGAAATATACTCTTAGCGTATTTTCTATTATCGCTGCTTGGACGGTTAGCATCTGACCATGCTTTGCGTTGACGATGTGAAACAGTCCTGTCAACGATGAAATCTTGTTGTATCTCTACTGCGGTGCCTTTCAATAATCTAAATAGCGTATGTCTCTTAAGTGGAGTGGTAGGGAATATTCTTAGTCTAATAGCCGACTCAGCTGCACTTAATGATAATGCCAATTCAGTACGCAGCATACTTCGAAACATTATTGCGCTGATTTTGTATTCAGTGGGCACGATCTGAAATGTATGTAACGTTTTGTTGATTGCGTTGACTATGTTTGCAGGGCTGCGCTGTCGTACGTTCCAGTTCAGCTTGAGCAGCATGACCGCCGTCTCGGATAACCAAAACCGCTGATACTCGGTTTCAAAAAAGCACTCTTCTCCGATGTAAAAAATGTCTACCTCTCTATTTAAAAGGCTTCTGACATTTTGAGGCTGTGATACGCCCTCTTTAAGTATTAGCCAAGCAATGAGAATACCCACTTGATCGTAAGTGTTATTCATATAAATAGACAATGTGTCGGGTGCTTCAATAAACCTGTAAATTCTTCGTTGCAACGTAGACAGTATCATGTCGTCGGGTTGAATAAGAGGAATGTCTTGTCTGATTTGAACAGGAAAGGAGAGCTTTGGGGTTTTGATTCCAGACTCTTTTTCTAAGATACAAAATAGTAGTTCTGCAAGACGTAACTCAACCAAATGTAACTCGAATCCTTTGCTTAGCGAATTCGTGAAATTTTTTATAGATTGCGCTAAGTATTTTTGGTTGTCATAGCGAACATGACGTTGAAATTTTTCGATTACGTTCTTTATTGTTTTGTCGACATCTGCACTATCAAAGTGACTAATCTTAGAAAGTTTCACATACTGCGAGATATTCGTTTGCGCTGAACTCGCATAGTGTTGCTTGACATCAGTCGACAGTGATATCTGCGCTTGTTTAGGCATATTAAGACCGGAGCCTAGTGAGTAATGACGGCAGCGCTGTCCAACCCAGATCTTCCAGCATCTCATCAAGTAATGGCTGTAGCGATGAGACGGTCGTTGGATAGCTTGATGATGAAAACTTTTCCAAAGGGTTCTCACCAGAAACGAAGTGACCCAGCTGAAACTTAACCAGCTCTTGGTGCACGCCTTGAGTTTGAAGATATCTTCGCATGTAATGTCTTCCAAAATTTATCGGTAAATGTATTTCCGCGCGTAATTTTTTGGGGGTGACAGTAGTCGGTATAATGGATTGTTCCGCATTTTCCGCTTTAATTCGTTCGCCTTCTGTTTCATTGCCATGTGTACTAAACAAGAAAAAGACGCCAAGTTGAGTTGCGGAATTTCTGATAGTGATAAAATGATCGAGTCGCTCGCTTTTACCTTGCAAATGAACGTAATTTGTAGGAGAAAGTTGGGAAAATAGGTGTCTAGCGAGCAAAGGCTCTACCATACTGAGAAGGTTCGCCATAGTATTTATATGTACTTGATAGAATTGAAGTTGCTGGCGCAATAGTCTTGCACACACTATAACGCGCATATGTGAGAAGGTCTTTGTTGAGTCTTTGTCCGAAATACATAACGTATTTCTTTCTGGAAAGATTAGACTCAAGGAGGGCAGGGGGTTACATACGGCGCGGTATCCTGTTCCGCTCAGAAGCATCCCAAGCGTGTAGATTGTATAAGCATTATGATATTCAATGAGGCTTTCTATTTGCCTCGTAATTTGTCTAGATTGGAAATGAGTTTTTAGGTGTGCTGCAGTAGTTGAAATCCAAGTCTGCAATGCAATTTTCGTTGGCGTAAAACATGAACCCACTCCAATATGTTGTTCGATACCGCTTTCATTCTCGACGTCGTTATTGGTATTAACTGACGGCATGAGCTCTGGTGGTTTAAAATTAGGATCAAAAAGCATCACTTGTTTTAATACATCCTGCCAAATGGAATGAATGCGGGCATTGATTTCCCTCTCGCTGTACCAGGCATAGTGCCTCGGCGCTCTTGTGTAGTACGATATTTTGCCTGATAAAATTTCTAGAATAACGGGATCGTGTAGTTCTTGAGCAACTAGGAAATTCTGAAGAAAGCATTCAACCCTCGTAACACCTATCTGACTGTGGTTGCGATGATTTATGACCTTAAGGAAACCATCGACTGCATTTTTTATTGTGTTCAATCTGTAAGTGCAGCCAATAGTCTCGTGCTTGAGTATATCTGCAGCTACTATTTTGTCGCGTATAAACGCAGGCAGAAAGAGCTTTACGGTGGAACCTACTCTGAGTAAGTCTCTTCTATGCGAAAGAGAGCTCTTCGTAGTTGGAGATGGAGCGACAATCAAACTTGTTGATGTATCGGTGACATGAAGGCCTGGCTCATGATGGTTTTGATTTAGATGCACAGGAATGTTGAGGAGTTCGTCTAATTCTTTACCTAGGAACCAAATTAGACATATTAGGCTTTGAATGTAGCTTGCTGGTAATCCACTGTATGTACTGCTTGATGATGATGTTAACTCATGCCACAGCAATTGAAGTTCATGAGGTTGAAGAATTGCACGGTCTGTCGGTAGTAGGTTGTGACTGCGCCTAACGTCTCGAGTGATTTGTCTTCGTATTTTCTCAATTTTGTATTCATCTTTGATAACAGCTGTATCAGGGCGCTCATGCTTATCTTTACTTTCACCCGCCTCGTTAATTTGTACGATAGTCACACTCGGGTAGTCCTCGCTCAAGCATGCAGAGGGATCCTCCGTTTTATCATTCGATAAGTATTTTGCTTTAAGAGATGCAGTCAAAAGGTTTCCGGAACCTGGAAGTCTTACTAGCTTTGTTCTTTGAAAATAAGAACGTGTTTTTGAGGGCGAGTCGCGGGATTGTCTCACTCGCGTGGTCCAATTTAAGCGATAAAAATGTTCAAGGCTATAAAGGTATGTCAAGCTTGAAGGATTCTGATTACTTGGATTCAACGCTTTGATGCTCTCTCGAGCATGAGCTGCACTGATAGCCAGTGCATCTGGTGAACCTGATGTTCTCAAATGATAAGCTACGTCCGGATCGGTATATGATAGTCGGAATGCTCTTGCCGCTTCCTCTACTCTACGATTGCGTTTAATCTCAATCTCATTATTAAAATAGTGACTGAGAAATGAAAGTAAAGCAGACGCCATTTTATCGTCTTGATAATCATAAAATATAAACAGTAATGAATATATTGGTCGGAGGCTTAACCAGCCTTTCGCCTTTGTTTTATTGTATAAGATTTGTTGTTTAGCAGTTGGGGTCTGTACAATTTTTTGTTGTAGTGAATCGAAAGTGCTTAGCTCAATTTCAAGAAGTTTGAGCCACCTTTGTCCTGAAATTCCTCTAACATAATCAAGGATTCCAAAAACAAACCCTAAACCGCGAAAATCAATAGGGCACTCAATTTGCTCTAGGAATATCTCTACCTCCTCGACGTTGACGACATCGCTTCCGAAAAAGTCGATTATTTGTTCACGTGTTGGGGTTTCTATATTAATCACTACTGCGACTCAATTCTGTTTTTGATACTGATAAGTACTCAGCAACTTTTTCAATTGAATTAAGGTTAGGGAAAAGCGATAGCCATTCTTGAGATTGAAAAATGCTTCGTTTGCCAGGGTCGTGATTAAACCAAGTGCGAAGATAAAAGCTTATTTTTTTTGTGTCTGCGATAAAGCACTTTGAAAGTAAATCTGTACTCAGTGAGTGCAATATGATGGACCGCCTCAGTGACTTTGGCGGTGTTTTACCTAACAGGAAAACTCTTATGATTCTCTCTGAAGCCGTTTGATATTGCGCAGCGTATCTTTGGAATGCTAAGAAGGTAAAAAAACCTGACACTACGTAGTAATACCCTCTAGCTTGATAACAGATAATAGGGGAGTGAAGTGAGAGTAAATTTAAAAAAGGTGAGGTTTGTTCGTAGGTTTCTTTCGCGGTTCTAACGGCGCTAAACGGGTTAGCATTTTTGGTCATTGCGGACATAATACTGTCCGGAGAGAGTCTATTTAGTTTTACTTCTACCAATTCACTTTTGTCATACAAATTGCTGTCAAACTTAGCTAGTTCTTTTTCCAATTCGTTCATTATTCCACTCGCTAAAATACCAACCTCTTGCAATACCAAGATGAAACTAAAACGAGCCTGAAAAATAGCTAAATTAAACTGCGTTTTAAGTACTTTTATCTGTGACTGAATTGTGACCAAATATAGAGTGAAAATCAACCAAAAAGTGTTAAAGTAAAGGTCATAGGGTCAGAATAATTATCGAATTATAAATGTGTTATATGTTTTCTATGGTTTTGCGGAGGGTGGGGTAAGTGTTGATATATGTCTTGACATGGTAGAGGTCCCCTGTTCGAATCAGGGTAGACGCACCATCTTACGATTTAATTTCATCTTTTATTTACCCAAGTTCTGCGCAACACGCACTGTTACCCTTTTCTTTATTTAGCGATATTCACGAGCAATTTAACTTTTTAATGTCGGGTGGTCTGTATGATTTGGACTACACTAAAAGAATGGTGGCCGTTTTTATATTTTTGCTATTTAACAATTTAGCACTCGCGGGAGTACGATGAGCTTACAGAAATACCAAGAGCCCCCGTTATTTGAACAGCATGGTTCGGCTGAAAGGCGGTTCCTTCAGCTTATTAGTGCCTTGCCAAAGGTATCGGTGCAAGGTTATGACAAGCACCGAAAAGTTATCTACTGGAATAAATCAAGTGAAGACATGTATGGCTTTCGTGAGTGCGAAGCACTAGGTCAAAAACTTGAAGATCTCATCATTCCCTCGTTCATGAAAAGTGAAGTGATAAAGCTACATCAGCGATGGATAGATTACGGTGAGGCAATTCCTTCAGACGAACTCGTGCTTGAGAAGAAAAGTGGCGAGCCTATCCATGTTTTCTCATCTCACGTCATGCTGAAAGAAGGCACAGATTCACCCGAAATGTATTGTGTGGATATTGACCTGAGTGAGCAGCACAACATCAGGCAAGAACTTGAGCGAATGGCATCCACAGATTTGTTAACCGAGTTGCCTAATCGACGCCTGTTAGAGCAGTTTTTGACGTCGTCTATTGAGGATGCGTCGCGCAATGAGTCTGGCTTCGCTTTGTTTTTCATTGACTTAGATATGTTTAAAGAAGTTAATGACACGCTTGGGCATACCTGGGGTGATGAATTACTGCGCTCTGTTTCTAAGCGGCTGTCAGATTGTCTAAGCGAACGAGGCTTACTGGCTCGGTTTGGTGGAGACGAATTTGTTTTTGTCGCCACACAAGTGACTTCTGAAAATGAAAGTGCTGACATTGCTAAGAAACTTACTGAGTGTTTCAAGCAGAGCTTCGCACTTAGCACTGAAAACGTGCATATCACTTCAAGTATCGGTATTAGTATGTACCCTAAAGACGGAAGTGAGATTGATGATCTTCTGAAAAATGCAGACGTCGCAATGTATCAGGCGAAAGCTGAAGGCCGAAACCGTTTTCATTTTTTCACCCACGCTTTAAGTCAGAAAGTTCGACAACAGCGAAGTATCGCAGCTTATCTCTATGAGTCTTTGGTTAACGATGAGTTTGAACTCTTGTATCAACCTCAAATCGATTTGCTCACTGGAAAAGTGGCATCGTGTGAAGCGCTGTTAAGGTGGCGTCCTAAAGATGAGGATAGGACTGTTCCACCCAATATCTTCATCCCCATCGCTGAGCGCAGTGAGTTAATTGTTCATATCGGAAATTGGGTGTTAGAAAAGGCGTGCAAACAGGCACAGCTATGGAAAGAGCAAGGCATTGATATTCGCGTTGATATCAATGTTTCAGGAAAAGAGTTAGAGCAGAATGCTTATTTCGAACGCCTAAGGGAGTGTCGAGAGCGGCACGGTTTAATGCCTAAAGATATTGGGTTAGAGCTTACCGAAAATGTGCTTATTAAGTCTGACAATACGATTTTAGAGAATTTGAGAGCGCAACGCGACCAGGGCGTTGAAATATCGATTGACGACTTTGGTACGGGTTATTCTTCGCTTAGTTATTTAAAACAGTTTCCCGTTAGCCACTTAAAAATAGATCGTTCATTTTTAAGAGGTGCACCGGAAAATGCCTACGATAGCGCGCTAATGGAGGCTATCGTGAATGTTGGTCACAAACTCGATTTAAACATTGTTGTTGAAGGCGTGGAAACTCAAAATCAATCGAACTACTGTAAGTCTCTTAACGTTGAATATGTGCAAGGCTTTCTGTATTCAAAACCCATTAGCTCTGACGCCATTATAAAGCTGCTTAACGAACAGTAAATGCGGTTAAAAGGAGGTGTATATGAAAGAGATTTTCACAACACCGCCTTAAACGTTTCATTAAATCGACGCACAATTAAGTCGTATAAAGCGCGAGGTCTCACATAAAGCGTCAATACTTATTCTGACGTTCAGTGCCTCAGACCAGCGAGCTTACACTTAGTACATTGTCCAAAGTGAGGGTTTAGAAAAGTAATAGCCTTGTTGGTGTTCAACGTCTAGTTTGCTCAGTGCAACAAACTCAGCCTCGTTTTCTACCATTTCCGCAATAACATGGATATTAAGGCCTTTCGCAATATTGATAAGGCTAGAGACAAATAACTGATTATCTTTGTTGGTATGAATTCCCTGGGTTAGCCGTCCCGAAAGCTTAACGAATTGAGGCTGAATTGCCCTTAAACCCGCAAGCGAGGCAAAGTTATCGCCAAAGTGCTCTATGGTAATTCTACAGCCCAGCTGTATGAGTTGACGGCAAAAGTTCTCGGCTACTTCTCGATGGTGAATAAGCGCTGCATCTTCGACTTCAAAAATAAGTCTTGGGCATAGCGTTTCCCGGGTTCGAAGCTCTTCAATTAACCATTTTCTAAACTCGCCGTTGGCAACTGAGGCGTTACTAATATTTATAGCAACCTGATGAGACGTTACCGTTAGTTTTTTAAATACAATGCCTGCAACCAACTTGTCGACTTGAGGAATAAGGTCCAATCGCTCCGATGCGGGGATAAGTTGTGCCATGGGTATAACATCATTGGTGTCTTTGTCTTTAAATCGAGCGAACGTTTCGTAATATGCAGGTGTGTTTCGCTCTACATTCATCACGGGTTGAATGAGAATATCGGCATATTGCTGCGACACGATGTAATTGAGGCGCTCACGCCATTTTGTATTGCTATGAACCTGAGACACCTCTGAAGAAAACTGCCATCCTTTTTGCGTTTTCATGGCCGCCATCAACGCACAGTCAGCACTTTCCATTACCTGCTGTAACGACATTTGGCTAGAAAAACGTGTTACGCCCATCCACGTTGCTTTGCTTCCATCTCGAAGTGGCGTGGCGTTTGCAAACTGCTTCGACATATTTTCTAACATCAAATCCCGTTCGTCCCGCCCCATAATTTCACTTATCAAGGCGAAATCTCCGCCTGATAACCGAAATACAAAGCCACTTTTGCAACTGTGCTTCGCCTCATGCACAAGAAAGTCCGCGATAGATTTTACATAATTGTCACCAGCCAACATGCCCAACTTTGTATTAATAGTGGTAAGTTGAGCGAGCCTGATGAGAATCAGCTCTTTTTCCTGGAAATTAGACGTGTCAGACAACAGCGCGCGAGTGTGTCGCTCGAATGCACTGCGGTTCGACAACTTCGTCAATGTATCTTTATTGGCTTCTGTTTTGAATCGCTCAGATTGCTGAGCAATGTCATTAAATTTTGATGCTAACGACGTGGTTAGAGTGTTCACTGTGCTGGTAAGTTGGCGGTAATCTGTTGTAAACGCATTTACCTGCGAGGGGGTGAAGTCGTGGCTATTTATCTCATTAAGCTTCTTAATGGTGTTGGCAATGGGGCGCCTAGCAAATTTGGTTACCGTGACGATATATAGCGCGAGGGCGAAAAATAGCCCACAAAAGATAACAGCATTTTTGATGAGAATAGCGGTGATTTCAGTGTAAATATAAGACGTGTCTGACGTAACTAACAAATAACCATCATTGTTCGAAAAAGGAATTTTCTTGTTAACGGCAGGTGCGGAGTCCAGCTGTAAGTACCAATTAGGAACAATAGTGTTAGGCGAGCGCTCGTACTTCGCAAACACATTTCCTTCGACATCAATGACTTTGGCTGCAGATAAAAACGGCTGCAATACCATTTGACGAAGCATGGCATCAATCACTGATTGCTTCGACTGAGAAGACAAGGCAGAGGTTTGTAAGACGGTTGTTTCGTAACGCAGCCGTGCTTCTTCAGCTTCTTGCTCGATTGACACTGAAGTGCGAGATTTTATTTCGCTTAGCTCAATACTCGACAACACCGTAAATGCTAAAAGCATAAGGGCAAAAACGCCCAAATTAATTTGACTAGACAGCTTCATTGCTAGCAGTTAGCTCCTTTAACTGAGAAATTTATTATTCGCCTCAACCAAATCGAGTGCTATCACTTTGATTGAGGCTTTTGTTATACCCGCCAATAGTGCCTAAGCGGCGAATAATAAATGTACTGCAAAACATAGAGTTAAGCGAGCAATTAAAAGCCCAGAATAATGAAGCAAGCGCTGTTTATTAGCTACTCACCTTTCGTCTAACCACCAGGTTTTGTTCGGAGCTTCGCCTGCACCCTTAACCGGAACAACTTCGCCAAAGATAGGAATACTGGTGGGAACACCCTTAGTACCAGCAAGGTCTGTGATTTTTATTAAAGGCTCATTCCAATTATGTAGTGCTAAATCAAAGGTACTGTTGTGCACAGGCATCATGACACTCGCTTGAATATCAATATGGGCTTGCAAGCTCTCTTCAGGCAGCATGTGAATGTCAGACCATAGCTCGTTATATGCGCCGGTTTCAATCATCGATAAATCAAACGGACCGTACTTTTCACCAATAGCTTTAAATCCGTCAAAATAGCCCGAGTCACCGCTGTAAAAGATGTTGGTATTTGCAGATTTGATAACCCAACTTGCCCAAAGAGTTTCGTCTCTATCAAATAAACCTCGCCCTGAGAAATGCTGAGACGGTGTGGCCACTATTTCAATGTCGCTCAGCTTTGTACTTTGCCACCAATTTAGCTCAACAACTTTATTTGCATCCACACCCCAGTCACGTAAATGATTGCCTACTTTTAGCGGTGTAATAAACACGTCGACTTTGTTTTTCAGTATTTCAATACTGCCCTTATCTAAATGGTCGTAATGATCGTGACTTATGATAACGGCATCTAATTTAGGCAAGTCTTCCAGTGAAATTGGCGCTTGGTGGAAACGCTTGGGTCCCATCCATTGGACGGGAGAAGCACGCTCACTAAAGACCGGATCGATCAATATATAACGCTCGGCGAGTTTCAATAGGGTAGTAGAGTGGCCCAGCTTTATCACGCTGTCTTCTGCAACTGCGTCAAGCATTTGTGGTGTAAGTGCCGACACGGGTATGTCAAACGTTGGCGTTGCAGCATCTCTATTGTCACGAAAATACGCTTTGGTGACTTTCCACATGTCTCGCCACGTCGTTTTATATTCAATATGAGTATTAGTGAATTTTTCAGGTTGCGGCGCGCTTGCAGCAAGGGTGTTTGAAGAACCACAGAAAGATGTCATAAATAAAACTCCAACAAGAAAGCGTGTGCGATTAAAAACGGGCATGCTCTCACCTTAAATAAAAAAAAAGTATACTGCACAGTGTAGTTTACCCATAATAAACTAATTTTGTTAAAAGTAAACTGGTGGGTGTAGTTTTTGTTGAGAAGGATAGATTGCAGCTAAGCGATAGTATGCAGCCAGCATGAGTAGACTCTCCTCATGCTGGCTGTTAACAATATTAGGTCCGCACCGTTTTTGCGCTACCTACACGAACTAGCGCACAACTAATTGAATTTGTAGTGCGTACTTTTTATTCTGACTTTATACCGTGGAACGTACAGTGCAGCACAGGCAATATGAGCAGTGTAAGTACGGTGGCAACGGTCAGACCAAATACAATAACAACTGCCATTGACGCGAAGAACGCATCAGAAAACAGCGGGATCATACCCAGTATGGTGGTGATGGCTGCCATTGAAACGGGACGTACACGAGATACTGACGCGGCTACTACGGCATCGAATGCGCCACTGTTACCCTTTGCCTGTACGTTTATTTCTTCCATTAATACGATTCCGTTTTTAAGCACCATACCAATAAGGCTTAAGCTGCCGAGCAGCGCCATGAACGTAAAGGGTGCACCAACTAGCACCAACCCGCCAATAATGCCGATAGTGGTGAGTGGAATTACGCCCCATATCGCTAACGCCTGACGAAGCTTGCCAAACAGCAAAACGGTGATAATGAACATACCTAATATACCAATAGGCATACTTGCAAATAGTGCGCTTTGCGCGTCTGTTGAGGTCTCGTATTCGCCGCCCCATTCAATATGGTAGCCATCAGGCAGTTGAAGCTCTTCTACAAGAGGGCGAACTTTAGCTTGCACGCTCGCAGCCGTCTCACCGGATAAAGGCATGGGCTCTGCATAAACCGCCAGCATCCGCACCCGGTTGCGGCGTTTGATGATAGGGTTATCAAGCGATACATCCACATTGCTGATAACATCAGCCATGCTTATATATTTACCTTGCTCTTGGCTCCATACGTTGAGTGAGGCGAGGTTATCTATGTCATAGCGCTGGTTTGGATCGTTGCGCATGACAATAGGTATTAAATCGCTACCTTCGCGGTAAAGGCCCACAGTCTCACCTTCATTGTTCAGTAAAAATGCGGTGTGAACGGCATCTCGCGTTACGCCGATACGCCTGGCTTGTTCTTCCAGAAACACAGGTTCAACAAATGGGACTTTGTTGCTCCACGACAAGCGAACGCTGTCCATGGTTTTCTCTGCTTGAAATATCGCTTCAATGTCGCTGCTTATCTCACGCAAAACTTCAGGCTCTGGTCCGTAGATTCTCGCTTCAATTGCCGCTTTTGCAGAAGGGCCTACTTGAAGTGCTTTTACCTTGTATTGCACATTAGGGAAGTCTTCTCGCACCAGCTCGATAATTTCTCGCATACGAGCATCACGAGACTCAACCGTATCAGTTTCAACGATAAGCTGACCATAACTGGCGTATCTGTCTTCTGGCGCATAGGTGAGGGTAAGGCGCTGTGCTCCACCGCCAATAACGCTTGTTACGTTGGCAATATTCTCCATGCCTAACACGTTGTCTTCTAAGCGACGAATAGACTGCTCGGTGGTTAAGATGTCGCTACCTTCAGGCAACCACAAATCGACGAAAAACAGCGGTGTGGATGAATCTGGGAAAAATGCATTTTTTACGAATTTACCTGACGCCATGCTGCCTACTAATGCAACAAGTACCAGTACAATTGTCACGTAACGATGATTGATAGCAGCAGTAAGCACACGCTTGTATACCGTAAAAATAATGCCCTTATATGGGTCGTCATCTTCGTCATTAGCACCGCGCTCTTTTTCAGTTTTAAACAGTAAGTCGAAAAAGAAGGGGGTAATGGTAAGTGCGGTGATCCAACTTAAGAAAAGCGAAAAGCAAAGTACCCAGAAGAGGGAGCCGACGAATTCACCTGTGGCATCTGGCGATAGACCAATTGGCGCAAAAGCGGTAATGGCAATCACAGTCGCGCCAAGCAGCGGCAACCCATTTTGCGATACCACGTCTTTTGCCGCCTGAAGCTTGGTTTGTCCTTTTCTCACACCAATCAACATGCCTTCGGTTACCACGATGGCGTTGTCGACCAACATGCCAAGAGCAATAATAAGCGCACCCAAGGAGATTTTTTGCAACTCAATGCCTTTTACCGACATCAATATAAAAGTGCCAAGAATGGTAAGCACAAGAATGAGCCCCATCAGAACGCCACTGCGCCAGCCCATGAAAAGTAGCAGCACGAAAATAACGATGGCCACGGCTTCAACAAGGTTGATAAGAAAGCCAGTTACAGAATCGTCGACCACTGTGGGCTGGTTGTAAACGGTATTTAGCGTCATACCCAGGGGCATACGCTGCTCTAGCTCGGCAATTTTGCTATCAAGTCGTTTACCTACATCAACTACATTTACCGCCGACGCGAACGATACACCAATTGACAGGGCCGGCGTGCCAGAACTGTGATAAAGGATTGAAGGGGTATCGTTAAGCTTGCGCTCAATAGTTGCGATATCTGTTAAGCGAATAAGGCCGCTTGCAGGTGAGCCAATTACCACCTGACCTAACGCCTCTAGGTTATCAAATTCGCCAGTGGGCTGTATGGACAGGCGTTTGCCTTGAACCTTGATCGAACCCGCGTTGCCCACTACATTCTGCGCGGTTAAAAGGCCTGCAATGGATTCTGCAGAAACATTTAGGGTTTTCATTTTATCGTGATCTAACGACACAATAATTTGTTCATTAACGGTACCGGCAATCGACACCTTTTTTACACCGTCAACAAGCTGGATCTCTCGCTGCATTAAATCTGCAAAGTCTTCCATTTGCTTAAGGGAGTAGTCTTCGCTTTTAAGAGTAAGCAGCAGGCCAAATACGTCACCAAAGTCATCATTTACAATCGAGGTGCTGGTACCAGGTGGCAGTGATGCTTGTGCATCGCCCACTTTACGACGCAAGTTGTCCCAGTATTGCTCTAGGTCCTTGGCCTGGACACTACTTTTAAGCTCAACAGTAATTTGCGATAGCCCAACCATGTTTACTGAGCTGATTCGTTTTACGTTGGGTATACGCTGAATCGCCTTTTCAAGCTGCAGCGTAACTTCTTCCTCAACTTGCTCAGGCGTTGCCCCTGGGTATTGAGTAATAACCAGAGCATTTCTAATGGTGAATTCGGGAAACTCTAGCTGACCTAAGCCAAGAAAAGTCACAATGCCGCCAACACCCAAGATGATGGCGACCATCAAGCTAATTACTTTTTGACGAAAAAAATACTCGACCATGGCTTATAGGCCCCCTTCTTTCGTCCACTCCGTAACAGCTTGGCCTTCTTTTACAAGATGAGCTCCAGCAGCAACGATTTTATCATCGTCGTTTAGCGGGCCTTCAACTAACAGACCGTTGGAAATACCGCGCGTAATCATCACTTCTACTGCTTCTACAGTGCCCTTCGTCGCGTCGCTATCACTTGGCTTAAAACGCCATACAATTGCTTTGTCTGGATCTGCATTGTCAGTAACCACCGCACCAAAAGGTACTAGCCAAAGCTTCGCGTTAGACTCAATGAGTTTCGACATATCAAGTAATACGGTGGCGCTCATGCCCGCTAGAACATTGATGTCGTCTGGTTCTGGCAGAGTAATTGTTACCTCATAGCTAAGTTCGCCTTGTCGCGTGGTGCTTTCGTGATCCTTATACATGGCCGCGTAACGCTTGTCTGGCATACCTGAAAAGCTGACCCATGCCATTTCAGATGTACGGTTTTCACGGGCTCGTGAGCGATCAATCATGCGCATTTTTTGCTCTGGCAATTGAAACGTAACGTCGATAGCGCCCGGCATATGAAGCTCGGCAATGGTCTGCTGAGGCACAATGACTTGGTAATTTTCAACAGGAACAGACGCAATAAGCCCCGCAAACGGTGCGCGAAGCTCCGTATAGCTTAGTTGATCCTGGGCGTTGGTCAGACTGGCTTTAGCGGCTAAAAAATTGGCTTTCGCTTCATCAAACGTAGAGCGGCTTACCGCGCCTTTTTCAACGGAAGCCTCCATGCGTTCAAACATAGCCGATGACACGTCAAACTGAGACTGGGCAGTGGCTAACTGTGCTTTCGCGTCTCTATCATCAAGTCTAGCGATAAGCTGGTTCTCTTTAACTTCTTCACCCGCTTTTACTTTGAGTTCTTGGAGTTTGCCGCCAATGCGAAACGAAAGGTTTGAATACTCAGCCGCTTCCACTTGCCCCGGGAATTTAGCGATGGTTTCGTCTGAGTGCTGCACTTTGTAAAGCGTTACCGGTGTTGATGAGACTGCTTTGGGAGGCGTGGGGGCTTCTTCACATGCACTTAACCCAGCGAGTGCAGTAAATACCATCACAGTGCGCAGGGCTAAGCTGTGAATGAGACTTTTTTCAGACAACATGGTAACTCTCCATTTAAATAGACCACTTTTTATTCCCACTAAGGCAATGGGTTATCTTGTACAAGGCGCGTGTCAACTTCTGAACGTGAAAGATAAAAAGCCAATATACGACAAGTTTGATATACATACAGGTTATAGTGCTTTTTTCTCTTTTCGATCATCTTTTTGTTTATTTTTACAAGGCGATAGTACGCTATCGCCCATGAACATTCGTGGGTGTCCGGTCACTATAAGACAATTACCCTCTCGAAATGCCGTTGGCTAGCTCACAATTCACCCTTATCAGGTTTCTCATCGGGCGCGAGTATTTCAGCATAGCCTTTCGGTGGTGGCGTCCAGCCACGCATTTTCGAATGCTTGTCGTGTAAATCTGCTTTTAGCGCATTTTCGATTAGCGACTCAAGTTCAATAAAGAGTTTTAGATAATTATTGTCTACTCGTTCTCCTCTGGCCTCAACTGCCCACGCGTGATACAGCACATCGTTTTGCTGAGCCTCAATATTTTTATACGCCATTTTTTGTCGCTCAACTTGGAAAGGGTGAATATTGAGTGAGCGAAGTGCCTCTGCGCCCATCTCAAGAGCGCTGTGGTACGTTTCAGATACCACAAAATCTGCGCCCAACTGACGCAAGCGATACCCATGGCCGCGGTCAAAGGCACGCGCAAGCACTTTAATATTAGGAAAGGCGTGCTTGGCGTATTTCACCATTTCGGCAGCGGTTTCTTTATCGTCTATAGCAATAACTAGTAACGATGCTTCATGGGCGCCAGCAGTATGCAAAATGTCTGGTTTGGATGCATCGCCAAAATAGGCTTTGGTGCCAATCCGTCTGATAAGGTCTATTTGCTCAGAGCGAATATCAAGCACATCGGTATTAACACCGTTGGCTACTAAAAGACGGTTAATGATTTGTCCAAAGCGCCCAATTCCAGCAATAACTACTGTGCCTTTCTCGTCAATCTCATCTTCAGCTCGCTGTGATTTCGCGTTTTTGTAGCGAGGAATGATGGCCTTGTCGAAAAGAATAAAAAGTCCTGGCGTTAGGAACATTGAAATGGCAACAACAAGCGAGAGAACAGAAATAATGTCGCTAGGAAGCACATAGTTTTGCGAGGCAAAACTTAATAGCACAAAGCCAAATTCACCCGCCTGAGCAAGGCTTAGTGTGAACAGCCATTTGTTAGTGCCTTTTATTTTAAAAATTAAGGCGATGATAAACAGCACAATGGCTTTCACAAGCATAACAGCTACGGTTAGCCCTGCTATTAGCATTGGGCTCTCACTAATTACAGAGAAGTTAATGCCAGCGCCTACCGTAATAAAAAAGAGGCCTAACAATAAGCCTTTAAACGGCTCGATATTAGCTTCAAGTTCATGTCTGAATTCACTGTTTGCCAAAACTACACCAGCCAAGAATGCACCAAGGGCGGGAGAGAGACCTACAAGTCCCATTAGTGCTGCAATTCCTATAATGAGCATGAGCGCAGTGGCGGTAAAAATTTCCCGTAAACCCGACGCAGCAACAAACTTAAATAAGGGGCGACTTAAGTAGTGTCCTCCGATGGTTAAAAAGGCAATTGAGCTAATGATCACGAGACCTGAAGCCCAAGGGGCAAGCCCTTCAACTAAATTAAAGCTATCGTGTGACCCTGTATCGCCGCCATGTGCATTTCCTGCTTCGACCAGTTCTGGTATGGCAAGGAGGGGGATAAGCGCAAGCATGGGAATAACCGCGATATCCTGAAACAGCAGTACAGAAAAAGCGCTTTTGCCTCCTTCCGTTTTTTGCAGCCCTTTTTCTTGCAACGTTTGTAAAACAATGGCGGTTGAAGAAAGGGCGAATATAAGGCCTATTGTAAGGGCAATGCTAAAAGGCTGAGCAAGCAATATGGCTACGCCTGTGATAAGGGCGGTGGTTAACGCTAACTGAAGGCCGCCCAATCCCATTAGTTTTGACTTCATCGCCCACAGCGAGCGAGGCTCTAGTTCTAGCCCAACCAAAAACAGCATCATGACTACACCGAATTCAGCAAAATGTTGAATGGCAACAGTTTCGTCACCAACAAGGCCAAATATCGGGCCAATCACTAGCCCTGCTATTAAATAGCCTAGTACAGACCCTAATCCAAGACGCTTCGCAATGGGCACTGCAATTACGGCGGCGACCAGATAGATAAATGCATATAAGAAATAGCCAGTCACGTTACTCTCCTTGCGATGTACAAAGGTCTGCGAGATTCTCGATGTGCTTTGCTTTTTCTAGATTCAGGGTGTTAGTGGTCAATTTGTTTAGCAAGGTTGTCCACTTGCCTCTATGTTCAGCAACGCGATGCTCTTCTCGCGCAGTACGAGAGCCAAAGATCGCAAAAGGAGCAATGTAGGTCATGTGCGTGATCTGAGCCATTTGCTCTAAAGGCTGGAGCAGTTGCCTGATGGTGTAATGATTAAAGCCATCAGTTTGATAGGCTTCTTCCTTACCGCCTGCACTTAATGCGCAAAGAAATAATTTATCTTTAAGTGCAGTGCCTTCATGCCCATAGGCAAAACCATATTCCAACACTAAATCTTGCCATTCTTTTAAGATTGAAGGTGTGGAATACCAGTAAAGTGGAAACAGAAAAACAACGACATCGTGATCGATTAAACGCTGCTGCTCCCGTTCAATATCAATATTGAAATCTGGATACTCTGCATACAAGTCAACAGCAGTAACGTGTTTATTCATTTTTGCTTCGTGAAAAAGCGGCACATTTACTTCTGAACGGGTTTGCGCGGGGTGGGCAAAGAGAACCAGTACTTTCTTACTTTTCTTAGCGCTCTCTACATTGCTTTCAATGATGTTCTCGTCAGTCATACATTTCTACTCAGTGCTACAGCCAGCTCTCGTTGAGCGATAAGGAGCCGTTGATTGTTGATGTGCAAAACACGGCAAAGGTCAAAAGACCCTAGGTTATTCATTAATTCAATCTGTACGTTTAGAGCAAATAAGAATGTGTTTTTCCTCAAAGTTATAAGGTTACTAATATTTATTAGGTTGAAAAAAGTAACCTGATTACCATTATGTACTCACGTATAAAAACAGCTTCGAACAGAAGCGTCGACGGAACACTATTTTTAACTTTTGATTAGGGCCTGTTGACCTTTGATGTACAAATTTTGGTCTAGATAGAAGCCTTTTAATCGCGAAACAGTCCTGCAAGCCTAGTGGGCTAAGTTAAAGGACTGTAACAAAGAGTAAAAGGCTTCCATGACGACCCCTTTGGGCAGCGCCTGTGTGCCACCTATACTGCGTTGATTGTTTTCGATTTAGAACCACTAGACCGTCAAACATTCGTCTTGTCTAGATGGCACACAGACCGCTGCAAAATTGTACAGCAAAGGTCAGCAGGCCCTAGGACAGTATAAACATGAAAACACCAGTAAAAACACTCGCACTTGCATTATCTTTACTTTCTCCCCTTGTTTCTCTTTCTACTCAAGCCCTGCCGCAAGGAAGTGAGCTTAAAGCTGGGGCTGCGGTATGGAACTTGTTTGATGACGCAGACCGTTACGCATTGCACGTCGCCTACATTCATAAACCGCTGGACTCGTTTTACGGTTTACGACCTACCGTACTTCTGGTTAATGCGGACCAAGGCCAACATTACTTCGCAGCGGGTTTGGCAAAAGATGTCTACAAATACAATGACTTTTCAGTACGCGTTGCCTTTCACGCGGGCATTGTTGATGAATCTGAAAATTTAGGCGACACCATTGAATTCTATTCATCACTTTCCGGACTCTACAATTTTTCTGAATCATTTTCGCTAGAAGCTGAAATTGGCCACATTTCTAACGGCGGGCTAGGGGACACGAACCCTGGTTCAGAATCGTTTGTATTGAGCGCTCACTACCATTTCTAATGGTATGCATTAGTTGCTTGATTGGCGCCTAGTGCTCTACCTAATTCTCAGAGATAGCCGTGAACCTTTCGAATTGGAGTTAGACTAATTAACTAAAGGTATACTAGAGGCCAAACTTGCTTATGTGGTCTATTTTAGTTACCTTGTTCAAACAAACAATTAGTATACTTTTAGTAACTAGGTGGCTTTTTTAGGAAAATAGATGGAAAGTGAAATAAAAACAGACGCTAAGGGTAGAAAAACCGTTCTAAATACGTGCACAGAGCCTTGTGCTATAGAGCGTGGAATGCGCCTAATTGGTGGAAAGTGGACGGGTTCTATTATTTATCATCTCAAAGATGAGCCTGTTAGATTTAACGACCTGTGTAGAATGCTTGGCGGCGCCAGCCGGAAGATGGTCGATCAGCGCCTTAAAGAGCTGGAAAACAACGGTATGGTGATCCGCAACGTTATCGACTCTCGTCCAATTGCGGTTGCTTATAGTCTCACCGAGTTTGGGCGCTCAGCGCTAGATATTCTTGAACAGCTAAGAGTCTGGTCTGAAAACCACACGAATGATTAAATACCGCTAGCGGTGAGCATTTATCTCACCGCATTTGCTTTATAAAGAGCTAGACCGACACTAGCGGTAATCGAAGTACTTTTTCAACAAGCTCTCCGGCTTTTTCTTGGAAACCAACAAAGTGTTCAGTAGCTTCATGAGCATCAAGGGCATCCTGAGATTGCCATTTCTCCGTAATAACAAACACACCCTCTTCACTTGCATGTAGGTCATACATCACTGCGCCGACTTCTTCTCGGCTTGATTTAACCAAGGGTAACAATGCGTCTAAAAGTGCATCTTGTTGGTTTGGTTGAGAATAGATTACGACTGAAAACTCGATCATTTTACTGTCCTATTGAGAAAAAACGCTAACATAGGCAACTAAAGGAGTAATGGTTAGCGGTTAAAGCTGACTAGCAACTTTTTTCAGGTGAAAAGCAATCTCCACCATCAAATGCCTTTTACCGCCATGCCGCAGTTAGATGCTATCTAAGCCTTTTTCTTAGATGCATTTTTTAGCGAATGAAAAAAATTAATCTATAATGACTTATACTAAAGTATAAAAGGGTGCTCATTATCCTTTGAGTGCCACCTCTTGAGGCGATGGAATGCAATTACCGAACGGGGCGATGCCCTATGTTTGAAAAAACTTTTCACTTTTGTCCTGTTGGGCTCGCTCACATAAGCGTGGATGGAAGCTTTATACGTGTAAATAAGCGACTGTGTGATTTTTTAGGATATTCTGATGAAGAACTAACGACGTTAACCTTTCAAGAATTAACTGCGCCAGATTATCTTGATGAAGATCTAAGTTACTTAGAGCGCCTGATGGCAGGTGATATCGATGACTATGCGATTGAAAAGCGATATGTAAGGCGCGATGGCGAGCAAGTTTGGGCGAAGTTAACAGTGTCTTTAGTAAGAGATCAGCGCGGCAACCCAGACTATTTTATTTCTATTGTGGAAGATATCGATGAGAAAAAGCGCATCCAGTCTGAGCTCTTTCAAGTTGATGCCTTGTTTAGCAAAATTGTTAGCGCATTTTCTGATAGAACGTTTATATGGGTGGCGACGCCAGACTTGTCTAAACTGCAATACGTTAACGATGGCTATTCAAACATATTCGGTCGCAGCGAGTACGAACTTTACTGTAACCCTATGAGCTTTATTGATCATGTACATGAAGATGATAAAGCACGGGTGTTAAAACTGTTCAGTCAACGCCCTTTGCAGAATTGGGATATTCAATATCGTATAAACGACTCGAAAGGCGAAGTTAAGTACCTTCACGATCGCGGAAGCTTGATATTTGACGACCGTGAAATGCAGTCGCTTATTTTAGGCACAGCCGACGATATAACAAGAGAGAAAACGCAGCAGCAAGCTTTGTTGAGCGCCGTCACTAAATTAGAGCACCTGTCGAAAACCGACTCGCTCACTGGACTTGCAAATAGGAGAGAGATATTTAGCCAGTTAAGCGACGAAATTTCTCGTATGGGTCGTGGCCAACAAACGTCAACGCTCGTTTATATAGACTTAAACAAATTCAAAGAAATTAACGATAAATACGGTCACAATGTAGGAGACAAGGCGCTTGTTAAGTTCTCTGAAAGAATGAGTGGTTTGCTGCGTGATAGTGATAGATTCGGTCGTATTGGTGGCGATGAATTTGTGATCTTGCTGTATGGAACCAATGAAAAAGAGACCGAAGTTTTTTTCAATCGGGTTGCCCAAAGCGACTTTGAAGTTAATGTAGATGGCAATAAGGTAGTACCAATTGGCTTCAGTGCTGGCTGGGTTGAGTGGAGCGAAGGCATTGAAACTGTGCAGGAGTGGCTAGATAAGGCCGACGAGGTAATGTACGGAAAAAAGCGTTATCAGCAAGTTTTAACCGCGATTGATAAAGCGATGTAGACAGCTATTCCTGAGACTCGATATCTACACCGCTTTCGCCATTTTATCTTTCCCTTTGAGCGAACCAGCGCGCTATTTCCTGACGCTCTTCGTCTGTCATTTTTGTCTTATTTAAAAATGGCATGTCTTTGGTCACAGAGGTTCTTCGAACCACTTGTGGCGCAAACCTTTCAATATCTTCCCATGTATCTAATACTACGCCTAAAGGCGCGACTTTAAAGATATCGTCGGTTGGCGTGCGCGAGTGGCAGCCCACACAATGGGTTGTAATTAAGCGTACTACGCGCTCATTGCTTACTTCAGAACTCGCTTGAGCGACTGCATTGTTAGCTGTTACTTTTTTACCTATTTCATCGACAAGGCTCACATCTTCATGTCCTTCATTCGATGTATGTGATGGCGACTGTGGCCATGACACCCATAGGGCGATTGCTAGCATGGCGACTGCGCCAGACACTAAAATACCAGGTTTAGTGGTGCCCACATGACGCAAGTTAAAGAAATGACGTATCCAAGCGGCAGCGGCCATTATCGCAATGAGTATCAGCCAATTTTGCGGGTGTTGATACGTCATGGGGTAATGATTTGAAATCATGATAAACAGCAGTGGCAGCGTAAAGTAGTTATTGTGTACCGAACGCAATTTAGCGCTCGCCCCCCAATTAGGATCGATATCTTTCTTATCGGCTACAGCTGCTACCATTTTGCGCTGGTTCGGCATGATGTTGAAAAACACATTCCCCGCCATGATAGTGCCAATAAGCGCGCCAACGTGAATATAGGCACCGCGACCGCTAAACCACTGGGTAGAAAGGTAGCTAACAATACAAACAAGCGCGACTAATCCAATACCGAAGGCGAGTGGATATTTTGCCAATGGGCTACGACAAGCAAATTCGTATAAGGCTAGTCCGCCAAAGATTAACCCTAAACCTAAAGATATTGCTGTGGTCGGTGACATGGCGTTTACCGAAGGGTCGATAAGATAAGCGCTAGCACCAAAGTAATAAACAATTATGAGTAGTGCGAAGCCCGATAACCACGTGGTATAGGCTTCCCACTTAAACCAGTGCAGTGTTTCTGGCATTTTCTCTGGGCCATAGGCGTATTTGGCAACCTCATAAAAACCGCCACCGTGAATAGCCCATAAGTCGCCTTTGATACCTTTGTCCTGCTTCCATTTAGGTGGCGTGCGTAGATTGTTATCCAACCAAATGAAGTAAAACGACGCGCCAATCCACGCTACACCCGCTACAACGTGGAACCAACGTACAAATAAACTTATCCAATCTAGCCACGGCATTATTGTTCTCCTTATTCAGGGCCAAAAGGCCCTACAGCAGCCTGTTATTAATGTTGTTCTTTTTTATAACGGCAGGTGCCGCTTATCCACGTTTGGTCGATGGCGCGGTCATCACCTAAAATACTCAAGGCAAAAAACACATCGTCAAAGTCCGCGTCTTCTTTTATTCTCAATTGTGTCAATTCGTCAAACCTAGGCTCAACAACGATAAAGTCAGCTGTTGTGCCCGGGTTTAAGTTGCCTATTTCATGATCAAGCGCATGAGCTACCGCCGCGCCTTGGGTCATAAGATAAAAGCCTTCTAACGGACTGATGGGCTCGCTGCGCAATTGACTGACCTTGTACGCATCGCCGTAGGTTTTAAACATGTTAAACGTAGTGCCTGCACCCACATCGGTGGCCATAGCCACATGAACCCTGTTAGCGCGCGCAGCGGTCATATCAAAAAGGCCACTGCCTAAAAACAGATTAGATGTGGGACAGAAGGCCACCGTAGCGCCGCTTTCGCCTAAGCGCGCCCATTCATTAGGCGTAAGATGAATGCCGTGGCCAAACACCGCACGTTCACGCACAAGGTTGTAGGTGTCATATACATCTAAATAGCCGTCCGCTTTAGGGAATAAACTCTTCACCCATGCAATCTCGTCTAAGTTTTCAGACAAGTGTGTTTGAATGAAAACGTCGGGATACTGCTTGGCAAGTTCCCCTAATGCAGCAAGCTGAGCTTCAGTACTGGTTGGGGCAAAACGGGGCGTTAGCGCATAGCGGTTGCGGCCCTTGTTATGCCAAGCTTCGATTAATTCTGCACTGTCAGCTTGTGCTGTGTCGGCGCAGTCATTAAGCGCACTAGGGCAATTCCTGTCCATACATACTTTACCGGCCACAATTGCCATATCAATTTCGCTTGCTGCACTAAATAATGCGTGGCTACTGCTTTTATGAACCGTAGTAAAAACAAAACCTGTGGTAGTACCGTTCTTTAGCAATTGGCGCAAAAATACGTTAGCAATGGTTTTAGCGTGTTCACTGTCAGCAAACTGCATTTCTGTGGGAAACGTATAGTTTTCAAGCCAGCTCAACAGCTGTTCGCCATAATGAGCTATGCTCTGTGTTTGCGGATAATGCAGGTGGCTGTCTATTAAACCTGGCAAAATCCACTTGCCTGAAAAATCTGTCACAGTGGCAGCAGGGTAGCGCTTTGCTATCTCTTCAAATGTGCCAATGTCTTTTATTTCTTTATTGTCTACTAACAAACCACCGTCTTTGAATATAGCGATGTCATTATCGAACTGTGTAGTTTGGTTAGGAAAGTACGCAATGCTTGCACGAAAAAGCTGCATGTTTGTTAGCTGCCCCTGTAGCTGCTGAAACCGAATGGAGAGATGAGAAGTGGCACATGATAATGGCCGCCATTCTCATCAAGTTCAAATGTAATATCAATGTGTGGGTAGAAACTATTGCCATGCGTTTCTACAAGGTAAGGCTTGCAGTGAAAGCGCAGGGTATAAACGCCTGCGGCAAAACCGTCTTCAACGCCCCAGTTGTTAAAACGCCCGTCATTATCCGTTTCACCCGAAAGGGTGCTACCGTCAGGTAGTGTAAGTGTAAGGGCAATGCCTTGTGCTGGCTTACCTAATGTAGTGTCGAGTACGTGGCTAGAAAGCGTATTCATACTGTTTTCCTTAAAAACTATTCAATGCGTATTGACCATATTTTTGAAAATACGGGGGTTAATCCAGCGCTTTGTTAATACGCAATAGGGTTATCTTTATTTGCTCTGCAGCAGCATTGGTAATCTCTTGCTGTGTGGTATTGGGTAGCCTAGCTTGTAATGCTTGTAACATAGTCTGCGCAGAAAGACCGGTGGCACAAATAATAAAGATAAACCCGTGCTTGTCTAAATAGGCGTGATTGGCTTCTTTTAACTGGTGTAAAACGGCCTCGGACGCGCTGGCTGTACCCGACTGCTCGCCCGCAGCAATGGCTTTGGTATTTGCAAACTTTTTGCGCAACGAATCAACGTCACCAATCATGGGGTGTGCCGTAAAAGCTTCAAGGTAGTCGTCATCACTGCATTTGGCCCACGCGCTCTTCGCTTGATTAACAAGTGCATTCTTGTCGCTGTAAGGGCGTGCTTTTACCATTTGATAAACCCAGGTTTTCGCCGCGCAGCATTGCTCAAACCAAGAAGACGCCTCTTCAGCGCTTAGCGTATTTAATTCTTTAAGTGTCACTGGTGGTGTCCTTTTCTTTGTGAAACGCTGTAGCGGGTTTCTCACTGTCTTTGCTACTGTTGCCCGCCGTTACTTCTTTTTCATGAAGACGCTCGATAATTTGCGCAGATATAGAAACGGCAACTTCAATTGGTTGCTTGCCAGGAATATCTCGGTTACCTATTGGCGTAAATAGCCTTGCCAGCGCGTTGTCGTCAAACCCACGCTGAGTCAGCTTGGTAATAAAGCGCTTTGCTTTGGTGTCTGAACCAATTAACCCAACAAAGGGGAGGGAAGGTTGCTTTAACGCCTGCTCTGTAATGCGATAATCCAATTGATGATCGTGGGTGAGTATAATCAGCCAACTGTTCTCATCAAGGTGTCTAACTTCGCTCTCTGGTACTTCTTCCACGACTTTGTGCACGTTGGCTGGCAAAGACGATGGAAACAGTTCCTCGCGACTGTCTATCCACGAAATGCGTACAGGCAATTGAGCCAAAATAGGCACCAGTGCTTTTGCAACATGGCCTGCACCAAAAATGGCGATGTGCTGCTGATGAAGGTTACACACGTCAAATAGCACCTTTACCGCGCCGCCGCAGCACTGTCCTAAAGAACTGCTTAACGGGTAGCTGTGAAGTTCAGTGCATGCTTCGCCTTTTGCAAGGTACTCTCGTGCGCGGGCAATGGCATCAAACTCAAGGTGCCCGCCGCCAATGGTATCGATGCTCTGTGAAGCGGTAACTACCATTTTACTACCGGGTTCACGAGGCGTAGAGCCTGCAGTGCCAACCACAGTCACAAGCACGTAGCCTTCATTGCGCATTTGGCATTCGGCTATTCCCTCATGCCAGTTTGTTGCACGAAATGATTGGGGCGCGCGAGATGATTTTGCTGCCGTGAGTGTCATAAAACACCGCCTCGACTGGAAGAATGCTGCATAGCACTTACTGCATTTAACACCCGTTCTGGTGTGGCTGGTGTATCTAGTTGCGGATCAACCGTGTAGCCAGATAGGCTAGATATGGCGTCTTTAAGGGCGCACCATACTGAAATAGCCAGCATAAACGGTGGCTCACCCACGGCTTTTGAGTGGTAAATGCTGTCTTCAGCGTTCTTTCTACCAAACAGCTTCACATTAAACTCTTTTGGCGTATCGCCAATGGCTGGAATTTTATAGGTCGCCATATTTTCACTTATCAGCTTACCCGTTTCATTCCATTTAAGGTCTTCTGTGGTAAGCCAGCCCATACCTTGAATAAACGCGCCTTCTATTTGGCCAATATCAATGGCAGGGTTAAGACTGTTGCCAACATCGTGGAGCACGTTAACTTTATCTACCGTATATTCACCAGTAAGTGTGTCGACAGAGACTTCGCTCATTGAGACGCCATAGGCAAAGTAGAAAAACGGACGGCCTTCACCGGTGTCGCGGTTATACTGTAATTTTGGGGTTTTGTAGAAACCGCTTGAAGACAAAGATACACGAGCAAAATATGCTTGCTGCACAAGCTCGGTAAAGGTAATTTTGTGCTCATCCAATACCACGTGCTCATTAATGAACAGCACGTCGCTAGCGCGGCCCTCTAGACCTAAGCTTTTAGCAAAGCACTCGGCCAAACGGGCTTTTAGCGTAATACACGCATTTTGTACGGCTTTTCCGTTTAAGTCAGTGCCGCTTGAAGCTGCTGTTGGTGAAGTGTTAGGTACTTTGTCAGTGCGTGTTGCAGTGACTTCAATCATATCCAAATCTAGTCCAAATTCATTGGCTGCAATTTGGCCTATTTTGGTGTGAAGCCCTTGGCCCATTTCAGTACCACCATGGTTCACCTGAATACTACCATCAGTATAAATGTGCACTAAAGCGCCAGCTTGGTTTAAATGCTTCGCGGTAAATGAAATGCCAAACTTAACAGGCGTTAGCGCTAAACCTTTCTTAATCACTGGGCTTTCGCGGTTAAACGCTGCAATAGCTTCACGGCGCTTCCAATACTGAGCGGTTTCTTCTAGCTCGGCAATCATATCGGGCAGAAGGTTATGTTCTACCTTCATTCCGTAGGGGGTAAAACTACCTGTCGTGGGGCCGTATAAATTACGTTTTCTTACCGATAGGGGGTCGCTGCCAATAGCACGGGCAATTTTATCAATCATGGCTTCAGCCATAATCATACCTTGCGGTCCGCCAAAACCTCGATAAGCGGTGTGCGATACCATATTGGTTTGCAATCTGTGGCCAACAATGTCGCTATCACCTAAGAAATAACCGTTGTCCGCATGGAACATGGCTCTATCGACAATGGCGTCAGATAAATCAGGCGAGTGCCCACAAATACCATTGATTGTCATGCGGGTGGCTTCAATTTTACCTGTCTCGTCAAAGGCCACGTCGAACTCGTTTTCGAACGGGTGACGTTTGCCAGTAACATGCATATCGGTGAAGCGTGGTAAGCGAAGCTTAACCGCACATTGATTGCGCGATGCCAGTAAAGCCGCTATACAGGCCCATTGCGCGGCTTGCGTTTCTTTTCCGCCAAAGCCGCCGCCCATACGTCGCATGTCTACCATTACACGGTGCAATTTTACATCTAGCACTTCGGCAACGAGTTTTTGTACCTCACTGGGATGTTGACTAGACGTATAGATTTTCATGCGATCTTCTTCATCAGGGATCGCAAGGCTCACTTGTCCTTCTAAGTACATATGTTCCTGTCCACCAATACTGAGCGTGCCATGTGCTTGGTGGATCGCTTTTTCAAATGTACTTTCAACGCGGTCAGTGTGTTGGCCAAACCGATGTAGGGGACGCACAAACGTTTGCTGCTGGTGGGCAGCTTCGGCACTAAGTATAGGTTTGGCTTCACTCACCTCTACTCTCCCTTTTAGCGCAGCTTGTCGGGCAAGGTTTATCGAAGTGGCAAGTACTGCAAATACAGGCTGACCGAAGAATTTGATTTCGCCATTAGCAAGTAACGGATCGCCTTCGAATACAGGTCCAATATCTTTATGGCCAGGCACGTCGTCAATCGTAACCACATCTACAACGCCTTCACTTTGGCGAACAGCGTCAAGATTTATCGAGTTAATCGTACCTTTTGCGCATTGGCTTACACCAACTGCAGCATAAAGAGTGCCTTGAGGTTCAATAACATCGTCAACATAGTTGGCGCTGCCCTGTACTTGGCGTGTTGCGCTCTCGTGCTTTTTAGATACGTGAACGACACTTTGCTTGTCGTTTTGTTGCAGTGGATTAGGGGCATCAATTAACTTACGCATGCTGCACCACCCGTGTTTCAATTTGGTTTGCTGTTTGGTTCTCTAACCAGAAGCGATGCCACAGGTTAGCTAAAACAGTTTTACGGTATTGGGCTGTAGCGCGCACATCATCGATAGGTGAAAATGCATCGAATAAGACTTGTTTGCCCAACGTTAAACATTCGTTGCTAGCGAACTGCTTACCTTTCAAAACGTTTTCTAACGCATTGCAGGTTGACGGAACTGCTGCTACGCCACCAAAGCCACTGCTAATGGCTTCTACCTTGCCGTTGTCGAGTGTGACATTAAATACGGCGCATACTGCTGAAATATCATCTTCAAATCGTTTCGATATTTTATATGAAGCTAATGCTTGATTGGACTGTTTCAATGGTATTTCTATAGCACTTATCCATTCATCTTTCGCCAGCATGGTCTCGCGATAGCCTGTGAAGAATGTGCTAATTGGGATCATACGAACGCTCTCGCCGTTATCTAAATGCAGTATGGCATTCAATGCGAGTAATAACGGCGGCATATCACCAATAGGGGAAGCGTTAGCCACGTTACCGCCAATGGTAGCCTGATTGCGGATAGGCAACGAGGCAAATCGGGTAACAAGCTCAGCCACTTGCGGAAATGCATTTAGTAATAAAGGTGCCGCATCGTTTAGCGGTACAGCTGCACCAAGAATAAGAGAATGCTCGCTTTTGGTGCATTGTTTTAGTGCATCAATATGCGTAACACTGATAAGCGTTTCTACATCTTTTAGCTGTTGCGTGAACTGAAGGCTTAAATCCGTGCTGCCAGCGACTAGCTGTGCAGTTGGATGCGCTTGAATCAGGGTCTTCAGTTCTTCGCGAGACGTTGGTGTATGGATATTGCCCGTACCAGTAGGCTTCTCACCTGATAATGATAGCAAAGTAGAAAGGGTGGCAGCTTGGCGTGCAGTGAACTGATCATCAGGTGTTTGCTCGCATACCGCCAATGTAGCGTCGATAATGGGGCGGTAGCCTGTACAGCGACACAAGTTGCCTGATAAGGCGTGTAGCACATCGTCGCGATTTGGCTTTGTATTGCTGTGATACAAAGCAAACATCGACATAATAAACCCAGGCGTGCAAAAGCCACACTGAGAACCATGGTGATCAACTAACGCCTGCTGTACGGGGTGTAAGTGTTTACCATCGTTTAAATGCTCAACAAATAAAAGCTGCTTCCCATGAACTGCACTCATTAGCGTGATACAGCTATTCACCGTTCGATAATTAAGTTCTGCAGCGCTATTTGAAGAGGCTGGTTCCACAAGTACTACGGTACATGCACCACAGTCTCCTGCTGCACAGCCTTCTTTTGTGCCTGTTTTTTTGCGATGTTCGCGAATAAATTGTAGAAGGGTGAGGTCGGCCCGCGCTTCATTTAATTCAACGACATCGTTATTTATTAGAAAGCGAATCATACTCACACCTTCTTGTTATATTCATTCTTGTATTCATTAATATAGCTGTATTTTTTCAATAAAAGTAGACCATTTGGTCAATTTATTGCTTATAAAAAAAGGCCGAGTTCTAAAAGGCCATGATTTTGCGCAAATTTGATTGGAAAAAAAGAAGTGATACCTTTCTATTTTTCTTTTGCTAAGCACTACGTCGATTTGTTAATGAAGAATAAGGCAAGATTCGTGCAAGGTTTTGAACTATTCGCGTAATTCGTGTTTTAGTATGGTTAACACTCCCTGCATAGGGTATGTATGATCTATAAGAGCATAGCAACTCGTCGGCAATAAATGCTAACCTATCGAAAAGGCATGCAGCATTTATACTGCCCGTGCGCTTGCAAAGTAGATTGCAAAGGAATTTTAATAATAATGATGAAGGTAAAAAGTGCTGACGCTGGCGTTGGCGCTATGAACAGAAGAAAAATACTCCAAGCCGCTGAAAAATGTTTTGCACAGTTTGGCTTCAAAGGCACAGCAGTACAAAAAATTGCTGATGAAGCAGGACTTCCTAAGACTAACGTTTTGTATTATTTCAAAACAAAACAAGAGCTCTACGTAGCGGTACTAGAAGAAACCCTCTCGCTGTGGAACTCACGTTTTGATAAAGCCACAGTAGAAGACGACCCAGCCGAGGTACTCGCCAATTATATCGCCGAGAAAATGGAAGTGTCGCGAACGCATCCAATGGCCTCAAAGATCTTTGCGATGGAAATTATCAATGGTGCACAAAACTTAAGTGGCTACTTTGATGAAGAGCATGCGCTTTGGATGAAAGGGCGACTTGCGGTTATTGATGCATGGGTAAAGGCCGGCAAACTGCCACCTGTTGAAGGTGAATATTTGCTTTACACTATTTGGGCTAGTACCCAGCACTATGCTGACTTCTCTGCGCAAATAACCCGTCTACGCGGTAAAAAGATGACAAAATCAGATTTTGAAGACGCTACAAAACAAGTGGTAAAACTCGTGCTCGGTGGCTGTGGGTTATCTGTGCCAGAAAACTTCGAGGTGTAGCATGACAGAGTCTGTTTACCCTCGTGATCTGGTTGGTTACGGTCAACATGTACCTCACGCAAAGTGGCCGGGCGACGCAAAAATCGCGATTCAGTTCGTATTAAATTACGAGGAAGGTGGCGAAAATTGCGTGCTTCATGGTGACGAGGCGTCAGAAATATTCCTATCGGAAATTATCGGCGCACAAGCGTATAAAGATCGCCACCTCAGCATGGAGTCTATTTACGAATACGGCAGTCGTGCAGGGTTTTGGCGTTTACACCGTTTGCTTAATAAATACGACATTCCCGTTACTGTGTTTGGCGTCACTATGGCTATGCAACGACACCCTGACGCCGTAAAAGCCATGATGGATTCAGGTTGGGAAATCGCCAGCCACGCCATGCGCTGGGTGCATTATCAAGACATGGACGAAGAGCAAGAGCGTAAACAAATTGATGAGGCGATTATTCTTCATGAGCAGATAACGGGCAGTAAACCTGTAGGTTGGTATACAGGAAGAACGAGTCCGAATACGCTGAAGTTGATTGCAGAGCGCGACGATATCTTATATTGCGCCGATTCATATGCTGACGACTTACCTTACTACGACAGCCATTACAGCAAGCCGTTATTGATGGTGCCGTACACATTAGACACCAATGATATGCGCTTTGCCACGCCTCAGGGCTTCAACAGTGGGGAACAGTTTTTCACCTACTTAAAAGATGCGTTTGACGTGTTGTATGAAGAAGGAGAAGAAGCGCCTAAGATGCTATCTATCGGCCTTCATAATCGCATAATAGGACGGCCTGCTCGACTCGCCGCACTTAAGCGCTTTATCGAGTACGTTAAGTCTCATGATAAAGTATGGCTAGCGACACGAGAGCAAATTGCCCGTCACTGGTTGGAGCTTCATCCTAAAGATGGTGGGGACAAGCCGCGTACGTAGCGTTTACAGTACGCCTACTATATTTGAAGTAAACGTATACCTTTTTCACTTGCCTAGTTTAATAAGAAAGGTGGCGTTGAAAGCCACCTTTTTTGTATCTAAAGCGTTAACTTACAGGCACGCAATAAGCGCCGTTGAATTATTTTAAATCCAATAAGTATCGTAATAAGAAAACAATCGCCAGTGCATAAGTGAGCGGTGTTACTTCTTTAAATTTTCCCGTACCTACCTTAATGCCAACATAAGTAATAAAACCAAGGGCAATGCCTTCGCTAATGCTGAATGTGAGCGGCATGGCGATAAGTGCAACAGAAGCAGTGGCTAACGCACCTAAGTCGTCGAAATCAACCTGTCGAATCGATTCCATCATTAAAATACCTACCATCAATAGCGCTGGCGTAGTGGCCATCAGTGGGATAACTTTCATTAGCGGTGTTAAAAATAGCGAGAGTAAGAAGCAGACTGAAACCACTACTGCGGTAAGCCCGGTTCTGCCGCCCGCCGATACGCCCGTAGCGGACTCCACATAGCTAGTTACTGGAGATGTACCTACTAATGCGCCAGCAATACTCGCTGATGCATCGGCTGTCATTGCTGAGCCAATTTTCGGTAGCTTGCCTTCGGGAGTAAGTAGATTGGCTTTTCGAGATACGCCGATTAAGGTGCCAATGGTATCGAACATGTTCACAAACATAAGTGCGAAAATGAGGTCCCACGTTTCAGCAAGGTGATCGATTGGGTACCAAAAGTCCATTGCCATAAAAGTGTTTGAAATGGATTCTGGCATGCCAACTACAGCAGAAGGCGTTGCAGTTAAGGTACCGTTTTCAGTGGGGATAAAAGCACCAATTAAGGTGAGTGTTATGATAGAGATTAAGATAGCGCCTGTAACGCGTTTCACCATCAAAACGATAGTAAAAATAATGCCGATGAGCGCTAACATTACTGCTGGCTCAGAAAGGTCGCCAAGCTGTACGAAGGTTGCGGGATTATCAACAATCAGCCCCGCATTTTTAAGGCCGATAAAGGCAATGAACAAACCTATGCCACACTGCACGCCGATTTTAAGAGAAGGCGGTATAGACTCGGCTATTTTGGTTCGAACTCCGGTGAGAGAAAGGAGTAAAAAGAGAATGCCGTTCCAGAATACAATACCAAGCGCTGCTTCCCATGGAATTTCACGACCAAGACAAATGGTAAACGCGAAAAAGGCGTTCAAGCCCATACCTGGTGCCAACGCAATAGGGTAGTTAGTCATTAGCGCCATCATTAAAGTGCCAATACACGCCGCTATTGCTGTCACTGTAATTAGGCCCTCTACGGGCATGCCACTTAACCCAAGAATACCTGGGTTCACCACGAGTATATAAGACATGGCTGCGAACGTAGTAAGTCCTGCAATGATCTCTGTTCTTACTGTTGTTCCGTGTTCCTGCAGCTTAAATAGCCGTTCGATTACGTTGTTGGACATCAAGAGTTCTCTGTTAGTATTTCATTGTGTGTTTTGTGCGTTGAAAGCAATAAACTGACCAATTAGTCAACTTGTTGGTGTGTTTTGTGCTAACTTACTTTTCAGTACAATGACTAATTAATAGCCATTGCGTGACTCAAGGTCACTAGCCAGGCAGCACAAAGCCAGCCAAACGGTTAGTAATCAACATAGATGAAGTCAAAAAAACCGCAAACAAAACCTAAATGAGCAATAGAACTCGTTTACAGATAGCATTAAAGATAAACTATTACGCACCAATTAAATGCCATTGCATTGTTGTGGTGCAAATAAGTGAGGGGCCATGTCGCTGTCATCAATAATTAAAAACATTCCAAAGGCCGAACTGCATCTGCATATAGAAGGTAGCTTAACGCCTGAACTTATGTGGCGCCTAGCTGAAAAGCACAGTGTATCACTTCCTTATGTTAGCGTGGAAGAGATAGAAGCGGCGTATAACTTTGAAGATCTACAAAGCTTCCTTGACTTATATTATGCAGGGGCGGGCGTGCTTCGCGATGAGGATGATTTCTTTGCTTTAATGTGGGAATACTTAACGCGGTGTCATGAGGACAATATCGTCCACACAGAAATTATGTTTGATCCGCAAACCCATACAGAGCGTGACATAGGTTTCGATATTTTCATGCCAGGCTTTTTGAAGGCGATGGAAAAAGCAAAAGATGAATACGGTATCAGTAGCTATTTAATCATGTCTTTTCTTCGTCATTTGCCTGAAGATGCTGCTTTCGATACGCTTTCTGCAGCAGAGCCCTACTACGAGCACATCACGGCGGTAGGGTTAGACAGCTCCGAACTTGGCCATCCGCCATCAAAGTTCGAACGTGTTTTCAAAAAAGCCAAAGCGCTGGGATTTAAAATTGTCGCCCATGCTGGAGAAGAAGGACCGGCATCTTACATTTGGGAAGCCATCGAGCTATTGGACGTTGATCGTATTGATCACGGTGTGCGCTGCCAAGAAGACGAGGCGCTTATGGACCTCTTGAAAGAAAGACAAATTCCACTTACTGTTTGCCCGTTGAGCAATCTCAAGCTTTGCGTAATTGATGACATGAAAGACCACAATATTGTCCAGCTTCTTGATGCTGGGCTTCTGGTCACGGTTAACTCTGATGATCCTACGTATTTTGGTGGTTTCTTAAATGACAATTTTGAAGCGTTGCACCAGTCGCTGGGTATTGAAGAAAAAACAATTCGTACGTTGGTAGCAAATAGTTTCAAGGCAAGTTTTTTACCGCAGGAGCAGAAAAACCAGTTTGTTGAAAAGGTTCTTTCAGCCTAGCAAGGCGAGGAGTGGATGATAGTCGAGTTAGCTTCTGGCGATTAATGCGAGGAGCTAATGTGATTTTACGATTTCATGACTGCAATAGTTTGCTTAATCAAACTGTCTAATTCTGTGATATCTTGAACGATTTCGCTTAAATCGTCTTGCTTGGCTTTGTTTTCAATAGACGATGCCTTTTCCCGAATGGCATCGGCACCTACATCGCCCGACACACCTTTCATAGCATGACTGTTGAATCTAACGGCTTCAATATCTAATGCGGTCGCTGCACTTTGAAGTGCTTGTTGTTTTTGTTCTATTTGCGCTAGGAACATTTCAACAATACGGTTCAATAACCCCTCATTTCCACCCAGCCTGCTTATTGCGGCATCGCGGTTCCATAATTGTTCTCGAGTGGGCGTATCGTTTGAGTTAGATGTGTCCATATGTGCCACCGTAATTGAAGCGTTATACCAGTGTACAATAAATGTTCTAAACAAAAAACAGCAAGTTCAGCCGCTTAGCAAACAACGGTTCATAAATCGGCAAAACCTAGACGAAAGACTAATATTTTTTTACGTATCTCAGGCAATACTTATTCTGTCATTAGTTTCACAGTGTGGTATTTCTCATGGATAATGAGACACAGAAAGTAGTTATCATTGACGATGAACCAACAACACTCTTGTTATTGGAAAGTGCAGTAGAATCACTAGCAAAGGTTGTTACGGTCTCGCAAAGCTCGAATGCATTTTCGGTGGTAAAAGCACAACTTCCTGATTTGGTTGTTCTAGATATAAGCATGCCTGAGCTATCTGGCTTTGAGGTCTGCAAGCAATTAAAAGCTTGCCCAGAAACTTCAGCTATCCCTGTTATATTTGCAACCTCGCATAATGATTCTGAAAATGAGCATATTGCGTTATCACTGGGAGCCATCGACTTCATTTCCAAGCCCATTGATATTGGGTTGTGCCAGATGCGAGTGAGAAATCATCTCACTATCCAGGACCAAAAAACGAAGCTTGCTTGTGTTAATCACGAATTAGAAGCAGAGAAAAAGCAGCTTGCTATTACTCTCAAATCTATAGCTGACGGCGTTATTTCAATTAACGCAGCGGGGGATGTAACGTTTATTAACCCAGTAGCGCAAAGGTTAACCGGTTATAGTGAAACGGAAGCTCTTGGCAAACCTATCAATGAGGTTATGAATTTAAGAGATGCCTCGACAAATGAGCGTCTTTTAAACCCCGCTCTATACGCACTAGAAGTGATGCGCCCGGTAGCTATGTCTTATAACGCCACGCTGGTAAGCCGACACAATCAAGTATTCAGGATAGAAGATACAGCGTCGCCCATCATTGATGAGGATGGCCAGCTTTCTGGCGCGGTTATCGTTTTCCAAGATGTGTCAGAAACCATTGAAATGGCAGTAAAGATGACACATTTAACCAATCATGATCAGCTCACGGGTTTGCCAAACCGAGTGCTGCTGCACGATAGAGTTGTTCAGGCTATCACTCGTTGTTTTACCTCTAAGCAAAGCATAGCGTTACTGTTAATCGATATCGATAATTTCAAATACCTTAATGACAGCCTTGGGCATCAAGTCGGCGACTATATTATTGTGTCTATTGCAAAGCGCCTTGCAAAGGTTGTTGGAGAAAGCGCTACGCTCGCCCGCGTGGGTGGCGATGAGTTTGCCTGCTTACTTACTGAAATTGGTTCAGGCTACAGTGCAGACAGTATTGCTATGGCGTGTTTGCAGGCGGGTAGAGAGCCCATTGATATAGACGGTAAGGCCCATCAACTTAGCTTAAGCATTGGAATTAGCCTTTATCCCCAAGATGCTGTTAATGCGGAAGAGATGATGCGCCATGCAGACTCAGCCATGTACCGCTCTAAATCAAAAGGCAAAGACACTTTCAGTTTCTTTTCAAAAGACCTGCAGCATGCCATGCATCATCGTGTGGAGATGGAGATAAAGCTTAGAAATGCCATAGAGAACGACAGTCTAGCCATTTATCTACAGCCAAAATATAACTTTGACGATAGCACAGTATTAAGTGCGGAAAGCTTAGTCAGAATGTTCGACGAAAATGGTAAAGTTATTGGACCTGATGAGTTTATCCCACTGGCAGAAGAGACTGGGCTAATACATCAGCTAGGAAAGCAAGTGTTGCAAAAAAGCTGTGAGTTTGTCGCTAAATGCAACGAATTGGGGCAAGACTTCAAAGTGGCGGTAAACGTAGCTGCTAAACAGCTTTCAAACCCAGGCTTCGCAAAAGAAGTTGCTGAAATTATCAACGAAGCGGGTATCGCCGCGTCGTCTATAGAATTGGAGGTAACAGAATCAGCCCTAATGCACGACTTTGAACAAACCAGAGATATCCTGAACGACTTGGCTTCATTGGGCGTTACTATTGCGTTGGATGATTTTGGTACGGGCTATTCAAGTCTCTCTTATTTGCGTCAGTTCCCATTGAATGTGCTTAAGATAGATCGCTCTTTCGTTATTGATATGAATAAAGAGCAGCAGGCACACGACATCGTAACGGCAATAGTGCATTTAGCATTAAGCTTAGAGTTAACTATTGTTGCCGAAGGTATAGAGACCCAATCTCACTTTGCCGCGCTCAAAGCTCTTGGGTGTCACTTAGGGCAGGGTTATTTTATGTGTCGTCCCATGGCGATGGCGGATTTTTTCACAAAGTTCATCGATGATTGCCAAGTTGCGTAAGGTTCACTGGACGCTGAGTAGAGTGCTAATCGATAGTCTCTTCTTTATAACCTTGTCGTTCAAACCATACTTACTTAGAAGCAAACTAGCTGACTTTTCGATACAAATTTGGATGTAAGGTGGTAGACTTGCGTAAAACGTTGTTATTACTTTGATATTGTAAAAGCAGAAACAACGCAAGCGAGAATGGTCACCTTGATGTAGTAACAATAAATGTACCCGATGAATCAAAAAGAAATAAAACCCTACGCAGAGTGTAACGTACTTATTGTGGACGATGAGCCGATGAGTCGTATGCTGCTTGAATCCATTCTAGAGTCGGTGTTTACCTGTGCTACAGTCGAGTCGGGAGAAGAAGCCATATCTTACTGCGAGGCAAACCTTCCTGACCTAGTCCTGCTTGACATGAACATGCCAGATATTGATGGTTTAGATGTTTGCACAGCCTTGAAGGCCTCGCCTGAAACGAATCATATCCCTGTGATTTTCGTTACATCTACAATGGATATTGAGAGTGAAAATGCGTGCTGGGAAGTAGGGGCGTCAGACTTTGTCATGAAACCGGTTAACGCTTCTACGTTAACGCATCGCATCAAAACACATCTGCAAAATAAGCTTCGCACTGAATTCCTTGAAATGATGACATTTCACGATCAGCTAACGGGTTTGTACAATCGTATGTACTTAACCAACGAAATTCCGTTACTCATTAAGCAAGTTGCGAGAGACAAAGGTACGGTTGGAGCAATAATGATCGACATCGATTATTTTAAGCTTTTCAACGATACGTATGGGCATCTCGAAGGCGATATTTGTCTTCAAAAAGTGGCGCAAATTGTATCGGATACGGTTAAACGGCCGAAAGATGCCGTTATTCGCTTTGGCGGCGAAGAGTTTTTAGTCGTCCTCCCCTATATCGACCATCAGGGCACAAAGCTAGTGGCACATCAGCTTGTTCAGGCTGTCGCCAATGCAAGAATTCCACATGGTAAAGGGATAGAAAACCGCGTATCAATAAGTGCAGGCTTTGCAGTTTGGAAAGCTACGGATGTGGTTGAAGACGATGTGGCTGCGCTTATAGAAGACGCTGACATTTCACTGTTTGAAGCAAAAGAATTAGGGCGAAACCAAGCCAAGGGCTGAGGCCACCGCCCAATATCCCATCATAAAAATAGAATTTCTAGCCTATTGTTTAATATCGCGTATTCAAATTCCAAGCTATCTTTATAAATGCGGGGCCGCTATGCATGAATCGAGCAAGGCGGCAAGAATCTTGTGGTCTTTACGCTTGGGTAGCGAACCATGGTTTATTTTGACGAACAATCGAGTTTGAATGTGAAACTGGAACACCAGTTGAAGGCATCGCTAACCAGTTTGGTACAGCGAGGCTGTGATTCGTTTGGCGTGTTTCAAGGTTTACTTCTACAGTTGGACGAAGAGACAGTTAATATATTGGTTAAAGCTTCGTCGGCGTATGCACCCAACTTTAAGTCGGTCCCTTCTTTCTCTACCTGTGTACCTGTAGACAACTGCTTTCCTGTAAACAGCGCTAAGTGTTCTACTGCATTTAAACAATGGTTTTTTACTTATTTTAATGCCGAAAAGTACATCCGAGGCCGTGTTCATACCCTGGATGGAAGCCAAGTGTGCTTGGTCTTTATTAATGCGTGCCCGGAACAGCCGGTTAACCTCGACAAGCTGTCGCTGTTAGACGATTGGCTGAGCGTGATGTTGAATAAGTTTCATCTCGAAAAAGCAGAGACCAATCAAAACACGTTGTACGAAAAGTTACAAAGTGTAGCGAACATAGGCACATGGGAAGTTGATTTGACCACTAATGCACTTAGCTGGTCTTCACAAACTCGGCGTATTCACGAAGTCTCAGAGGACTTTGAACCCACATTAGAAACAGCTATCAACTTCTATAAAGAGGGGTTTGATAGGGATGAGATTAACCGCATTGTCTCCCACGCGGTGGCTACGGGTGAACCGTGGAGTGCAACGCTTGAACTTGTCTCCGCCAAAGGTAATTCGGTTTGGATAGAAACCCACGGCATGGCTGAGATGAAGCACGGAAAGTGTGTTCGTTTGTTTGGAACTTGCCAAAACGTTAACAAATCGGTGCAACTTAGACTCGAATTGGAAGAGAGAAGAAGAGAAGCCGAAGCTGCGTCTAAAGAACGTGGCATATTGTTATCTCGTATAAGCCACGAGTTAAAGACGCCGCTCAATGGCATAACCGGCATGTTGCAGGCGATTAAGTTCGAAAATAAAGAAAATGTACGAATGCGCAAAGCGGATGTGGCGCTTCATAGCGCAGACCGTTTATTGTCTCTTATAAACGATGTTTTGGATTACACCTCCATCATTAACGGCGAATTCTCACTAAAATATAGCGACTTTTGTGCACGTTCGTTAATTGAAGATATCCTGGATGTATTTAAAACAAAATGCGTAGAGAAAGGCGTAAGGCTTTACGCAGTGCTGTCTTTTGACGAAAACACTTATGTTCACGGAGATGCCGCCCGAATCAGTCAAGTCATTACAAATTTGTTATCGAACGCGGTTAAATTTACACCGAAAGGGTATATTTCGGTGCAAGTTACGTTAAAGCATCAAGGCGATGTGCCTATCTTACTTGCGTCAATTGAAGACACTGGGGTGGGCATGAGTGATGAAATATTGTCACGTATTTTTAGACCATTTCAAAACGATACCGCCAGTGCCTCTGAAGAGTTAAATGGAAACGGTTTAGGGTTGTCTATCGTCAATCAACTTGTTGGCAAAATGGATGGCGAGCTTGAAGTGCGGTCAAGCGCAGGGAAAGGCTCCTGTTTCGATATTGCTATACCTGTAGAAATGGCAGTTTTAAATAAAGAAAAGCAGAGTGACGTTGTCCTCTCTTCAGACCTGCTTAGCATTCCTCTTAACGTTTTGGTTGTTGATGACAACGATATAAACCGTTTCGTGCTCGCATCCATGCTAGAGAAGTTTAATTATCTTCCAGATGAAGCCGAAAATGGCGAAGTGGCCGTTCAAATGGCCCGAGCTAAAAAATACGACATTATATTTATGGATTGCGCTATGCCAGTGCTCGATGGGGTAAGTGCGACTAAGATTATTGTTCAAGAAAACTTATTGCCTAAGCACGGCCGCATTGTGGCTGTAACGGCAAATACCACACCTGAAGATAAAACTGATTGTAGCAATGCGGGCATGGCCGATTTTCTTGCCAAGCCCGTGGTACAAAATGACGTTACCCTTCAGGTGCGCCATGCACTAAAGGCTAAATCAGTGACAGCGTAGAGTTTAATGTGTGTTTATTCCGCTGAAGGGGGCGTATCTTTTACGGTTTCCCAATGCGTTACAATATAGTCTGTAACCTGCGAGCCGACATTATAGGCGGCTTCTATAGCGGCTCCCATTGCTGCATATCCATCGCCAGAACTCTCTAACTTTAAGTTCTCCGCAGCGCTCAACGATGGTGGCTGCATGGTAAAATTGCTCGCTGTTCTAAGAATAAGTAAGCGGTCTTTGTTGACTACCCCTGCATTGTCCAAGTAGCTCAAGCTTTGAAGTGTTGCTGAGTCTTCCATGCCCGAGGTAACAAAATTTCCTTTGCCCTGCGTCCAGTATGCTACCCAATCGTTTGCCCACGCATTTAGTTTTTCGCCATGCCAAAAGGTAGAAGCAGATAAATGCGCACCCATCGACACATTTGGAAGTGCTTTAGCACTAGCTGAGTTGGTGTACTTTGCTCTCAGTGCATCCATCGCTTCGTTGTTTAAAAGCTTGGTGTCTTTTGTCAACGAATAGGCCCACTTTGCTAACGGTAAGTTCAGCGCGTACACCTCGCCATTTGGGCTGTTGTTTACGTCTACAGCGTCAGCGTTTTCAAAGGGCGCATGAGTGAAGAGGGGGAAATAACCCGTACTCCACTGAGACGGAATTTCTCTAGCGTCAATTTGATGTGCTAGGTCGCCATCGACTACATAATCGGTCCAAATTGCACTTCCAATGGTGTTATCCGCTGGGTCGACTCCCGCGATCCCAGCGACCAACCAATAGGCTTGGGATAAATCAAAGCGAGGATCAAGACCTAGTGCCATTATTGCTGCTGAAGCGCGCGCAATGCCCATTCCCGTAACCATACCGATTACACCTGTATCAGGATTGGCGTAAATATCGTGAAAGCCATGAGGCAAAGGGTATTGGGTTGTGAGTTTCTGGCGAGCCTTCCACAATTGAAATTCACCAGGCGCGTCGCCTTCGTCGTTGCCAATTTCGAACATACTTACTACAACAACCTTCACTTTCATTGGCGGCTTAGCGTCATTGGCTTTAACATTGGCAGAATAACTACTGCTACAGAAACCCAAAAACATAGCCAAAATAAGCAAAGCGTTGAAAAAGGCAGACCGTTTTTGTTTAAGCAGTGGATAAAAAGAAAGATGCATTTAGTACTCCTAAAAAAGAGCCCAGCATAATCAAACTGGGCTTCTTATCGAAAAAACTTACAGGCCTGAGAGCGTGTGTCGAACGTTCAATCTATACATGAAGCACGACCACGCTCAAAGAGTATGCGAACTTAGAATGAGTAAGTAAATTTAGCATTCCAGTGACGCGGTAGTTCAGGTAGTACAATTTGACTACCAAATAGATCAGGGAAGTTAGAGCGGAAATAACGCTCGTCAGTTAAGTTTTTAACGGTTAAGTTTAACGACCAATCTTCCGCCTGATATGACAAGCCAGCATTGACTAACGTGTAGGCTGGAAGTGTCACTGCAGCTGAGTAGCCAGACGCGACCTCATCCACATCCACAATACTCACGTTGGCAGCATAACCATTTTGGAAGTCATAGGTTGCTGTCAGCGTGTAAATATTTTCAGGAATACCGGCCTTTCGTCCGTCAGAGTTTGTTTCTCCTTCACCAACAAGGTTAAGACCTACTACGTTCCCGCCAAAAATTAACGAAGGATCATCAAGAGCAACTAAATCGTCAGCACCTAAGAATCCAAATTGGTTTCCATTGGCAAGTGCAGTTAAGTTAATAACTTCTACATTTGTATAGCCAGCAGAAACAACAAGGTTCTCATTGACTACCCAACTGAGGTGGTTTAATTGAGTTGACCAGTCCAGTTAAGGATATAATTGAACTTTAGCTGGAGAAAGTAAATGGCCGGAAGAAAGCGGTATACGAAAGAAT